>CALMMH010001117.1 GCA_937868145.1 uncultured Phycisphaerales bacterium | reverse complement strand
GCGGTCGCAATTTGAGCAACTGAGGAAGAGGGGACTGCTTGTGTACGTCCAGACTGATCCGGAGGACGAGACCTATCCCTGCGAATTGCCTTGCGCCAGAGCGTGCTCAAAGCAGATCGTCGGGATACAGGGACGATTCTATGCCATGTGCCCCGAGGACAGCGAGATTGATCCTGTCCTCTTAGGAGAAGACGATCTGCACAAATATACATTCTCAGTGGCGAAATTCTTGGATGAGATTCGCGGAGCCAATCGGCTGGGTGGCACTCTGAGTTATATTGAGCCGGATTATCACTATCTCGGGTACGCTACCTGTGACGAACAACGAGTGGGGCTCGTCTTCGTCCCTAGTATCAAGGGAAAAGGGCTCCTGGAATTGTGCGGCCTCAGAAGAACGTGTACTGATGACGACATCCTGATTCTGCTGAGCCCTGTCTCGACAATCGACGATATCTCCGTCCGGGCGGACCTTAGTCGTCACAGAATCATCCAGGTTTCTCTGGCAACGTCATTAGACTTTCGGACTCTCAAGATCCCATTCAGTGGACTCATGGCACAGGCAATCGAGGCAGAGAAGAAATGGAGACAAACGCCTCAAACACGCGTCCCAGGCGATGAGTTGATTACTCTTACCGAGGCGGCTGGCTTGCTGGGAGTCAACAAAGGAACGGTGTCTCGATATGCCGATGCCGGCGAGATCCTGGACAACGGTGAAGAGGACCAGAACCGGAAGGTCTGGAAGTCGAGCGTCTTGCTGGTGAAGCAACTGCGAGAGGACAAAGAACTCTTGCAGGATGTGAAAGACCTCCGGAAGGACTCACAGAAACTGGGGGGTACACATTGAGACAGTCGAGTAGTGCCGTTGCGCAACCGTTGCGCAACAAAGAAATCTTCGCTGGAACTCACCCGCCAATTCGATGAGCCTCCCCCTCGGGGGAACATTTTCACACACACCTGTTGCGCCGCCGTTGCGCGCCCAATTGGGCGAATAGGATGCCCGTGTAGTCAGTGAATTACGTTTACGGGCATTCGTTAAGGAGTATCTGCAATGGCTGATGTGAAGTGTAAATGTGGACACGATTGTAACACCCAGTTGGGTATGTCGGCACGCCAACTGAGCCAGATGCTCGGTATCTCGCTACGCCAAGTCTGGCGGCTCAATTCCGCCGGCAAGCTACCGAAGCCGATCAGGCTCGGCGGGAGTGTGAGGTGGAATCGGGCGGAAGTTCAACAGTGGTTCGAGGCCGGCTGCCCGGATCGAAAGGTGTGGGAAGCCAGGAAGGCGGTGCAGGCATGAGACAGGAATGCAGCGGGGCCGCCACCGCAGCAACGGCCCCATTGAAATCAGCACGTGTAGTCTATCACAGCACTGTCGATTCCACAACGACAATCAATGAGATCCTGGCCAGATTCGTGTTCGGCCTCCAGAGCCCGCGCCTCAGTCCCGCCGAGAAGACCAGCATCCTGGATGTGATTGACAATCTCCTCCGGTTGAAGATCGATCTCGGTCTCGTGAGGGAGGTGCGACATGTTCAATGAGAAGATGCAGCGGGTCAGCCGGGACAGGCCCTGCCCGGTCTGTGGCAAGTCGGACTGGTGCCTGGTCGCGCTGGATGGGTCGGCGGCGATCTGTCAGCGGATCAAAGAGGGCTCACGGAAACAATGCGGCGAAGCCGGTTATCTCCACATCCTGAGCGACAGGCACAACGGGCACGACCGACACAAGAGCGGTGCCAGGTGGCGACACAATGTGACCATCGGGCACGACGACGGGGGCCAGACCCAGGATTTCGGCCAGATGGCTGCCGAGTACCAGTCACGATTGGTGGACGACAGGCTCCTGGCCCTTGCCCAGTCGCTTGGCCTATCCGCCTGGAGTCTCCAGCGGCTCCGGATTGGATGGGATGGTCACGCGTTTACGTTCCCGATGTCTAGTGATTTCGGCCGAACCATCGGCATCCGTCGGCGGTTTCCGAACGGTAGCAAGGTCTCCGCCAAGGGCGGCAGGAACGGGCTCTTCATTCCCACGGACCTGGCCGAGATAGGCTCCCTGCTCATCTGCGAGGGGCCGACCGATACCGCCGCAGCGCTCGATCTCGGATTCGATGCCGTCGGTCGGCCCAACTGCAATTCCCTGGTCGAAATGACCGTCCGGGCCGTTCGGGGCCGCGACGAGATCGTCGTCGTCGCCGACAATGATGCCGTGGGGCAAATGGGTGCCGATAGGCTGGCCAGTGTCCTGGCTCTATGCTGTCCCTGCGTTCGCATCGTGCATCCGCCAGCTGGCGTGAAGGACCTACGGCAGTGGCTCAATGCCGGTCTGACCCGTGAGGCCGTGGGAGAGGCCATCGCGTATACGTGCCCCATGAGAATGACGGTGAGCTTCTCGCTCGCCCAAGCCGGAAAGGGGGTGCGGCGGTGAGCGACATTCAAATGGAAATCAGCTTCGCACCGGACAAGGCCAACTCGACCAAGGGAGTCTTGACCGCCAAGCAGGGAGAGACTGTCCTGCACCAC
>CALMMH010001116.1 GCA_937868145.1 uncultured Phycisphaerales bacterium | reverse complement strand
GTTTCCCACGCCGCCCGGCTGCGATGGGTCAGATGCGCGTGGCAATCGATCGCTCGGGACACAGGCGAACGGCCGCTCGCCGCAGCCGGCACGGACGACTCGACCGCCTCGCCGCACGCCGGTCGAATCGCGGCGGCCCCCGCCAAAGCGAGGGTGGAACTCTTGAGAAGCGTTCGCCGCGAGATGCCCCGCTGCTGAACGGCTGAACTTGCGATTGTCTGGGGATGGGTCATCAACAGCGTCTCCTCGCCAGTGGGTCGAACGTCTCGCTACGGCTTGTCGTCGTACTGCTTGCGCCCCTCGCGGATGGCGGCGCGGTTGCGGGCTTCGGCTTCCTCTCGCGCGACGTATGTCGCCTCGCGTCGTTGGTCGATCGGGCAGGCCTGGAAGCCGGCCATGTCGGCGCGGGGCCGCGATTGCAGCATCGCGTTGCCGGCCCGGATGATCCCCAGCGCCTCGGCGTACTCGGGACTATTGGCGTCCGCGATATGCGTCAGGCACGGACTCAACTCCGGCCGCTCGAAGCTGACCTGCGGCCCCTGGTGGGACGCGAACCCTGCCTGGCCGGCGATGGGAACGCCTGTCAGTTGCGTCAACCGCTGGACCTGGGCATCGTTCAACGGCGAGCGGCCGGCCAGGTTGTCCGGATAGGCCGTGTCGTACCGCGGGTAGTACGGACCGTTGATGTCGATCCAGGTCACGATCCGCTCGAGGTCGTCGGCCGGAAGCTTCACATCCTGATGCCCCTCGCGCAGAATGCTGACCAGCTTGCTCTTGTGCGAGCCCCAGGAGTACGCCTGCTGAATGTCGGCCGGTCCGGCGCCGATGGAGGCGACGTATTTCTTTCGCCACAGCTCGGTGTAGGACGCGTTGAAGGTCATCTCGCGATCGGCGGCCAGATTGAGCCCGCCCCCCGCTTCCTGACCATAGTCATGGCACCGCACGCAGCTCCGGTCGAACACCGGCTGCACCTCGTCCATGTAGTTGAACAGTCGCAGCGGCCCCTTCCAGCCGTCGAGCTTGCTCGGCGGACGTTTGATCGCCAGCGGCATCGTGTTCTGTGACAGACTTCCCGAGGTCAGACGACTCTCGTGGCAACCGATGCAGCCCGTCGCTTCGCCCGGCTGCATCGTCGTGCCGCTGCGCATCGACTGGACCATCATCTTGTTCTCGTCGAGAAGCTGGAAGTAGATGAACTTGCCGGCCGGGACTTCGAAGTACGCCGAGCCGTCGGCTTCGACCGGGACCGTCCCCAGGATGCGTTTGCTCTCGAAACCGTGCCAGTTCATCGCGGGACAATGCACGCCCTGCCCGCCCCACTGTGCGTTCGTCCAGAACCGCTTCTCCGGCGACTCGACCACCCGCAGGTACTTGACGGAGCCTCGCTTGACGCCGGCCATGTGCGTGCCCTGGTAGACGTCGACCACGTAGAGGACACCCGGCTCCTGGCCAAACTCGCGACGGGTGACGACGACCGCCGGCCTCGGCGTAGGGCCCAGCGGCATGGGATCGTAGCAGCCCGGTCCTTCGACGTGCACCAGCGTTTCATTGCCGAAGGTGTCGATCAGGTAGATGCCCATCCGTTCCGCTTGCCCGGTCTCGCGAGAACAGAGGAAGTACTTGTCGCTCAACGGACACGGATCTTCGTACCGGGGTCGGACCTGCGTGAACGTGTCGAATCCGTAGGCGTCATATTGCGGGCTGTTCTGTTGCACGAGGTTCACAGCGCCGGCCGGCCACGTCCGCACGACCGGGGCCCTGCCGTCGAGTCCGAGCTTCGGATCGAGCAAAGCCAGCGCCCCCCACGGCCGATCGTGACAGGAACCGAATATGCTGATGATGAGGTCCGTGCCGGGCACGGCGCGGGCGTCGATCGTCCCGCCGGGCGACCACGTGTTGTTGCCGTAGACCATCGTAACGACCGTCCCGTCGGGGTTCACCGCCCAGAGCGCCTGGGCGTCGCCGAAGTTGCGGTCGACGTACTCCCACCGGTCGTAGAGCACGCGGCCGTCGGGCATCATCGCAGGATGTCCCTCGTGGAGCGTGTTCTTGCCGATCTGGTGGATGTTCGCGCCGTCGGCGTCCATGCAGAAGAGATTGCCCATGATGTGCCGATTGCACATGCAATACTTGGGCTCGCGCGTCGAGCTGAACACGATCCGGCCGTCGGGCAGGTACAAGGGATCGATGTCCACCACGCCCGGCGCGGAGGTCAACTGGCGAAGCCCCGTCCCGTCGGCCTGCATCTCGTAAATGTGGTAGTCGTCTTTGATGTCCCGCCGCATGGCGAAGACGATTCGGATCCCGTCGAAATCGACTTCCGGGTCCCGCACCATGCCCTCGGATGTTTCGATCAGCGTGACGACGCGTCCGCTGACCAGGTCGAGGGTCTTCATCGCCCCGCCGCCCTGGAAGCTGTTCGTGTTGATCTCGCCCGTCTTGAACATAGTCTCGGTGTTGTGGTGGTCGGGCTTGTACTGCGGCCGCACGATGAAGAGAATCGGCCGGCGGGTCAGCAAGGGATTGGCCAGCAAGGCCTCGCTCTGCAGTTGATTGAACTCGGCCTCGATGGAACCGGTCTCGGCCGGCTGCGCTCGGTCGAGCCGACGCTCCAGATCGTCCAGCCGTTGACGAAACTGAGAACCCTTGGCGTAGTCCCGGCCGAAGGTCGCCGAGAGATCGTCGATCGCCGCCCGCAGAGCGATCCTCTCAGCCGCCAGCGGCGATCCCTCGGCGCGGGCCGTCTGCGCCGAGGAACACAGGGTGAAAAGGAGAACCAGCCGCATGATCGCAAGCTTGCCTGCGGCACAATCCGACCGATGTGACCTAAGCATTCGCATGGGTTCCAGGATACTGTCTTCGGCCCAAAGACACAATCCCCCACTCTGCCCCTGGGAAACAATAGAATCTGATCGCATCTTGTGTTAACGTAGAACACGTCTCACATGGGTGTCACGGCAGTTCTTGTGGTCGGTGGCTTTGCGAAAGGTATTCCGATGGGAAGACAACGAACGTGGGTCCTCATGGCGGTGTTGACCTTGCTGATTGGCGCACCGGCGGTTTTGGCGCAAACAATCCCCTTCGTCCAAGCTTTGGACGACGCGTCGATCGCGGTCGAGCGGCTCGACGACATCCTGGAATATGCGTTTGTGATCGGAAACGGTGACATCAATGGGCTTGTGTACACGGACTCGGGGAACATCGAGATCGTGCTGACCAAAAACGACGTGTGGGACGCGCGCCTGGACACCCGGCTCGATCCGCCCCTGCCCACGCTGAAGCGAATCAAGGAGCTGGGGCGAGGCGACTGGCCCGGCCGGGATCTGGTTCTGCCGGAAGGCTCCACCTGGAGGGGTCCCGACAGCTACCAGGCCCATCCCTATCCGTGCCCCAGAGCGTGCGCCCGGCTGGTTTTGGGAGCGCATCCTCGACAACCGCACTGGCGGAATATCCGAGCCCAAGGCCGGCACAATGCGTGGGAACCCGCCGGCGACGCCGCCGTCATGAGCGTCGAGGGAGACGCAAACGCCTCGAACGGCTGGGAGAGCGACATCGCCGCATTCTCGACCGACGCCTACGGCGCGATGAGCCTGACTCTCTCCGGTTCGCCCAACGCCCAGTACTTCGTGGATGTGATGGATTCTTCAGGCGGCATCCTCTTCGCGACGAAATGGCAGGCGACGCCGGCGGAGATGCAGACGCGACGCTTCACGCTGCCTCCCGGCAAGACGGTCGGCCGCGTGATCCTGTACACGCAGACCCTCGACGGCAAGCGGGCGGAGAACCGGTTCGAGACGCTGCGATTCGAAGGTCCCCAGGGAACGCTTCCCGTGGAGTTGAACCTGTCCTCGGTGCCGACAACGCGGGCTCGTCTGGACCTCCGCCGCGCTGTGGCAGAGATTGAGGGCGTAGCCGGCGGCCCGCCGCGAGCGACGGTCCGCGCCCTGGCGCAGCGAAACGCCTTCCTGATCGAAGCGAACGTTGCAGCGAGTCTCGACCAGTTCCGTACGGCCGACACGCCGGACGCGAAGATCGGACAAACCGACGGCGTGCAGTGGCTACATCAAACCATTCCGGGCGACCTCGATTGGCCCGGCATGGAATTCGCGGTGGCCCTGGCCGATGCGGGACAACGCAAGGTCGTGGCGATCGTGACGTCTCTCGAATCGAACGACGTGGTCGCGGCGGCCGTGAAGGAAGCTCGGGACATCGCCCAGATGGACGCCGATCTGCTGGCCCGCGACCATGAGGCCGTCTGGAGCCGGTTCTGGTCGGCCAGCGGCCTGGAGGTCGACGACGAACTGATGGAGCAGACGTGGTACCGCGGGCTGTATTTCCTGCGGTGCGTCAGCAAACCCGGTGCAATGTCCCCGGGACTCTTTGCCAGCCTGACGACCGGAAGTCCCGCCTGGCACGGCGACTACCACACGAACTACAACATTCAACAGACGTTCTGGCATTGCTATGCGGCCAATCACCCCGAGTTGGCCGAGCCGTACGACCGGCTGATCCGCGGCTACTTCCCGCGGGCCCATTGGCTGGCGAAGACAATCTTCGACATGAACGGCGCGTTCTATCCGCACGTCCTGTACGCGTACGAACCGACCGATCCGTCGACAACCAGGAGTCCCGGCGGACGGCAGTACATCCACCACGTGTGGGGGTTCACCCTGGGCGTTTCCGGCTTCACGGTCCAGCCGCTGTGGTGGCACTACAAGTATCAGCCGGACCGTCAGTTCCTGGAGCAGACGGCCTACCCGGCGGTTCGCGACGTCGCGGTCTTCTACGCGGACTTCCTCGACCGGTGCGAACGCCGGGACGGGCGAGTCGTGCTGTCGCCTTCCGTCTCGCCTGAACACTGGGGTTGGACCGAGAACTTCGAACGCAACCGCAACTGCGCGTTCGACATCGCCATGGTTCGTTACACCCTCCAGGCGGCCATCGAGGGCGCGACCCTCCTGGGCTGCGATCCGGATCTCATGACGCGCTTCCAAGCGGCATTGGCCGTGCTGCCCGACTACCCCTGCACACAGGCCGAGAAGCCGGTCGTGGTGGACGTGGAGAGCGCTCCGCCGATCGAGTACAACATCACCGTGCCCACAACGCCGGTCTTTCCGGGCGACGTCGTCACGTGGCGATCGCCCGCTGAACAGCGGGAGCTGTTTGCTCGCACCCTGGAATCGATCCGATGGAACGGCAACAACTCGATGGTCATGCTCGGCGTCGCCCGGGCCCGAATGGATATGCCGGGAACGCTCGAATGGATGCGAGAGGAAGTCAAGGCCCGCTTGAGGCCCAATGGAACCTTGACGCTGAATCGCCTCGGCGCAGATTTCAACAATTTCGGCCACTACACCGAACAATTCGGGGCCACGATGGTTCTCTCTGAACTCCTGCTCCAGAGCGTCGAGGATGTGGTCCGGGTGTTCCCGGCGTGGCCCC
>CALMMH010001115.1 GCA_937868145.1 uncultured Phycisphaerales bacterium | reverse complement strand
ACATCCTGCGGGGCGGGCATGTCCTTGCTGTTCCACCAGACCGTGTCCAAGGCGTAGACAACCGGGCCTCGCATCAGGGCCCAAGGGGCCGGTCCGCCATCTAAGTGGTCGTGCTCGATCCATCTCAGTTTCGTGGGCAGCGTGAGTTTCACGGTGTCTCCCAGTTTCCATGTGCGGTCCAGTCTTGCGTATGTGCCCGGCCTGACGGACACGGGCTCGCCATTGACCGTCAGGGAAGGCTGCTCACACCACGCGGGAATTCGCACGTTCAGGGCGAATCGGGCCTGTCCCTGGAGGCTGATGCTCAACTCGACGGTTGAGTCTTCGGGGAAGTTGGTGTGTTGGCTCAAGTAGACCGCGGTTCCGTCGCCGAGCCGGCAGTCCGTGATCGAGTGGATGAACTGGTTGACGTAGATTTCGCTGTTGCCGTACCCATAGATGAACCGGGGCAGCATCGAGACGATGCGATGGCCGCTGGCGGTGCAGCAGTCGGGGCCGTGGAAGTAGTCGCCCTTGAAGCCGTTCGGCGGAGTGTGATAGCGGTAACAGTCGCCGTCGACGGTTTGCGACGCGAAGACGTGGTTGAACAGCAGCCGCTCGACCGCGTCGGTGTAGCGGGGCTCGTTCGTCAGTTCAAGCAGATACTGCGTGAGCTGCATCCAGGACATATTCGCGCAGGTCTCGACGACCTCGCCCGTCAGCGGGCGGTTGTAGCCCGGCTCGAAGTGCTCGCCCACGCTGACGCCGCCGGTGACGTACATCTGCCGGCGGGCGATGTCGTCCCAGGCGCCACGCACCTTGCGGAGCAGCGAGGCGTCGCCCGTGGCTTGGTAGAGCCGCAGGAAGCCCAGGAAGTTCATCTGGAACGTGTGCGAGTGGACGTAGGGCTGCAACTGGTGGACGCCCAACGTGCCGTCGGCGACCTGGTCGAGCTTGGAGAAGCTGTTCCACCCGCTCCAGCGGTCGATGTTGTCCACGACCCAGCGGCTCCAGTCGAGATACTCTTTCTTTCCGGTGGCCTGGTACAGGCGGAGGATCGGATCGATCAGCAGCGTGCCTTCCCAGCCGTAGTGCGCCGTGTGCCCGGCGATCTCGGAATGAACGTACAACGTGGAGGCCTGGGGCGTACCCTCGGGGACCCACGTGAACTGGGGACAGATGATCGTGTTGACGTTCTCGGGCGGACGATAGGGGCTGGGCCAGAACTCGGCCTTGCCGGGGCCGATGCAGCTGGTGATGTAGTCGGCCAAACGGCACGCCGTCTCCTGGGCCTTCGCGTCTTTGAGGACCTCGGAGGCCGTGATTAGGCCGTGGAGCGTGAAGTAGAGCTCGTAAGGGTCCATGCCGCGAAGGGGTTTCTCTGCGGTGCGCACCGATGGATCGGTGATGCCCAAATACCCGTCGGGGTCCTGGGCCGCCTCCAGTCGGGACAGAACACGTCTCGCCCGGTCCTGCATATCCGCGTCTGCTGAATACTCGGAGGTCAGCACGGCGGATTCGAGCCACTTGCCCGGCTGCTCGCCGATCCACCACCAGTCCTGCTGTTTGTTCTCCTCGACCATCTTCACGTAGTGGTCGATGTCGAACGCCTTGAGCGAGCCGTTGCGGTTGGCGTCCAGTCGCTGGCCGACAAAGCAATCGCCGATGGAGCTTGCCCGCAGGGACGTCTGCTTTTTGGGAACGACATCGGTCGCACCGGCTGTCGCCGCGTAGGCAACAGCCGTCGCCAGTGATACGAGGATCAACCTGTTCATCAGAGGCCTCTCAGCTATTCATTCTTGTCCTGAGTCGGATTACCGTCAGCGAGTAGGGCTGGAACGTGTAGTCGAACGTGGCTCGCGTGCCGGTCAGTTGGGTCTTGACCGGGACCAGCTTGCTCGGCTCGGCCAGCGTGTTCTCGTCGGTGAGCTTTTCGCCGGCCAGGACGAACGCGGCGCCTCGACCGATCGGCGGACGGGGTCCTTCGATCTTCACCTTCACGGCCTTCGCCTCCGGGGCGCTGTTGACCACCTTCAGGATGCTGTCTTCCGATTTTGCATCCCGGCTGGAGGTTACGTACAGGCCCGGCTGCTTGCTGGTCGGCGGCTCCTGACCCGCGACTTCGACCGGCAGGACCACGTCGCCCCGATGGAGGCTGAAGAGCTGCTGGACGTAGTAGTTGACCGAGGCGTAGGACTGGAGGTTGTCGAACCAGATCAGGTCGGGCCGCCACTGCCAACGTTCCTCGTGGCCGAACAGCGGCGCGTAGCAGGACATCGCGACGAGGTCTGCGTTGCGTTCCAGGCCGGTCATGAACGCCGCCTCGGACAGGGCGCACTTCAAGTTGTTGCGGTTGTTCGGGCTTGCGACGCCCACGCTCTGGGCCGCGTATTCGCCGACGAAGATCTTGGGTCCGTTTCGCGGGTAGTCGTCGTAGTGGCCGGCGCTGTCGAAGAACCAGTCGGGGTTGCGGTAGAAGTGCTCGTCGATGATGTCGGCCTTGAGCTCTTGCAGCTTCTCCTGCATGAACTTCACTTCCGCCGGGCCGTTCGGGAAGATCTGCGGATCGGAGCCGGTGCCGCCGATCAACTGGACTTCAGGATACCTCTCCTTGAGGGCCTTGGCGAAGGGGATGTACCGCTCGACATACTGCGGACCCCACTGCTCGTTGCCGACGCCAAGGTACTTGACGTTGAACGGATGGGGGTGGCCCATCTTGGCCCGCTTGGCTCCCCACGTGCTGGTGGCCGGGCCGTTGGCGAACTCGAGCAGATCCAACGCGTCCTGGATGTACGGCTGGAGCTCATCGAGCGGCACGAGCTCCTTGGAGTTGAACTGGCAGGCCATGCCGCAGTTGAGGATGGGCATGGGCTCGGCCTTGATGTCTTCGCACATGAGGAAGTACTCGTAGAAGCCCAGGCCGAAGCTCTGGAAGTAGTCCGGGGCGGGCCGATGCTTGAACTCGTCGTTCCACCGGTTGATGATCAGCTTGCGGTCCTCGGGGGCTCCGATCGTGTTCTTCCACTGGTACCGCGTGCTGAGGTAGCGGCCCTCGACGATGCAGCCGCCGGGGAAGCGGAAGAACCCGGGCTTGAGGTCCGCCAGCCACTGCACGAGGTCGGCCCGAAGGCCGTTCGGGCGGTTCTTCCATGTCTTCTTGGGAAACAGCGAGATCATGTCCAGGTCCATCGTGCCGGGACCATCCAGCACGACTCGCAATTGGGCTTTGGCCTCCGTGTTCGTGGGACGCAGATTCGCCGACTTCTT
>CALMMH010001114.1 GCA_937868145.1 uncultured Phycisphaerales bacterium | reverse complement strand
CGGCGTCTGATCGCGGACGTCCTGGCAGCGGAGAGACCGCAGGCCGCCAAGGAGCTTGCCGACGCGAAGGAGATGACGCTGGGCCAGATGATCCGCAAATACGTGGCGAGGCAATCGCTCTCACAGGAGACGGGCCAGGCCCTGATGGATCTGCTCAACGAACGCAAACTGGCGACGATTCAGTCGGGTCCAAGCACAATCGCATCGGACAAACAGCAGTTTGACATGTGTTTCGCTTGGGTCGCGAGCCCCCCGATCCCGTCAACCGCAACCGCGGACGCAACCGACGGATCAAGCTGGGAGCAGGCGAAATATGGCACGGTGATCAAGGGGATCGCCACGGTTGAGGACGACAACAGTGTCACACTGGAAATGTCCGTGACCTTTACCGAGCCGGGTTCGGAGGCTCGCCCCGACAACCTGCCCGTCGTCCACAGGATGGCGGCCTCCACCACCGTGAACGTGCCGGAGGATGGGTACTTCTCGCTCCTCGTGGAATCGGCCGGTCGCAAGGCCCAACAAGCCGAGGAGGCCGAATCCCTCCTGGTCATGGTCAAACCAAGTGTCATCAGGCCCGCTTCGCAATCGAAGAGTCCTTCTGCGGCCGAGTCGCCAGAGAGCGTAAAACGTCCTGCCCAAATCCTGTTGGACGTCCGCGTGGTCGAGATGGAAGGTGGCAACCTCTTGAACCTGGGTGTGGAATGGAGTTTCCCCACCATACAAGCCGGAGGATTCTATGACGGTGGGGATTGGACGAAAGCAATCTCGATCGGCTATTCGGCCGATTCGGCGTCCACGAGTTCCCTGCTGGCAGCGTTGAATCAGCTCGCGTATGCAAATCAGGCGGAGATCGTGTCCAACCCGCAGATTGTCGCACTGGATGGAGGAAGAGCCCAATTGCGATCCATTCAGGAAGAGTGGTTCCTGATGAGCAATGCCCCCGCCCCGGACTCCCCCTCGGAACTCCAGAAAACCGAATCCGGCACGATCCTGACGATGACGCCGCGTATCGGCGACAGCAACGACATCACGCTCGAGATGGCGATCAAGGTCAGCACCAGCGTCGCCAGGGGGCGGGACAGCGATCTGCCGATCGTGATGCGCCGCCAAGCCAAGAACAAGGTCACCCTCAGGAATGGCGGCACTGTGGCTGTGGCGGGATTCATCGCGAAATCCGCCGGAGAAACCGGCCAAACAACGAAGGAAATCGCGATCTTCGTGACGGCGTCGCGGGTTGCCAATGATGGCTTCATTGCAGTTCCCTATGCCATCCAAGCATCAGACTCGAAGCAGAACCCCAACGAGGCAAACGAGCCGCCATCCCTCGCATGGACAATTATGCGGTATCCAAACTGCCCGCCGCTGCTTCTGGGGTTGACACAGCAGTTCGCAAAGGTGCTGGAGCCGTCGCAGCAAAACGACGCGGTCTGGAAAGAGGCCGCCGGCGGTGGGACGCTCCGATTGAAGGTCGATATCGAAGGAGACGACGCGGGCGAGGTGCTCATCGGCCTTTTTGACGATGCGGCCTGGCTCCGGGAGCCTGTGGCGATCCGCCGCGTGGCTGGGAAAGGGGAACACACACTGAGCAACCTGCCCGCCGGACAGTATCAGATCGGCGCGATGATCGGCAAGCCTCCGGCCGCAAAGATACTCGGCGTGCAGCGACAATGGCCGCAGGCGGTCGAGATTGTAGATGGCCGGACAACGAGCGCACAAGTGCTGCTCTCGGAGGCGTTCCAGCAATGGGCGTCAGGCTGGTACAACAACAGTGTCTCGAAAGACTACCTCGGAGATTGGAGCGACCTGGATCACAACCGCCTGATCCAAGGGCAGCTTCTCGGACCGGACGGGAAACCGATCCGCTTCGGCGAGATCCAAATCCGCGAGCATACGGATCCTTCATCGATACGGCCCGGCGGCATGGCTCGAGACGGCGGGACCAATGAGCAAGGCTACTACCGCTTCGATGGGATCAACTGGCCCTATACGGTGGGGGCGATGTGGCGGGACCCGCTGCCTTCGGCGTTCGGTTGTCGCTCTCAGTTCATGCGGTTGAACCGAGTCATGGAAGGCCCCCAGCAGGTGAACTTCCAGTTCAGAGCTTTCCCCACGGGTACGGCCAAGGTGGCCGGACGCGTGACGGACCAAACAGGCCGGCCGATCCAAGGGTTCTTTCTCCGCGTGATCGCGCCACCGCTTGCCAGCAAACAATCTGAGACTCCAGACGGCGCATACAAGACCCAAGTCACCTATGCATTGCCGTTTTTCTCTGAGGACGGTCGATTCGAGATGGCCGGACTGCCCGGCGGTCCTACCCAGATGTATCTCCTGCCCTTTGAGATCCGCAAATACGAAATGCAGCAACCCAGAGAGACAATGCTGGAAGCGGACAAGACAACTGCAATCGATTTCGAAGTGGTTCGACCAAGGGTTCGCACGTTCTACGGACGCGTGCTCTTCGAGGACAGCAGCCCGGCAGTTCTCCTGCCGCCGCCATGGCCCGGAGCCACAACCAACGTCGT
>CALMMH010001113.1 GCA_937868145.1 uncultured Phycisphaerales bacterium | reverse complement strand
GCGAACTGAAAGAAACCCGCCTGAATCGCAGCGGGTAGGGAGGCACCGACATAGATGTTGCAGTTGTCCGCAGTTGTGATCGTGACCCATTCGTTCACGGAATCGTATGAATAGTTGTTCAACGGATTGTTGTCACCGCCGACCCCTTCTTCGAACCACGTGTAGAGGGCTGTCGTGTCTGTGGCGAATCCATCAAAGAAAGAGATAGGATTTGCCAGCACATTGGCCGTCCAGAGAGTCACCAATGCTGCACAGAACGGTATCCTGGGAAAACGTTTCGATTCCATTACAATCTCCTCTCACAAGGTCAGTCTCTACTTGATGCATGCGCAGAATGCGTAACGTACAGTCAGCATCAAGAGTTCATTCTCTCCAGGCAATAGGAATGGCCTCACCGCCCCTCCGTAGGCTTCACTCAATCCACCACTATTATCACATGGCCGCTGGGGTTTGTCTGTACGTACAAATACGTATTCTTCGGGTGGGGGTGGCTTCCATCCCGGCGGGCTTATGACATACTGCCCATAGTCTCAGGAAAGGGCAATCAGAATGACCAGTGAGCGGCGAATTGATCCCGACTTGGCACTCATTCGGGACCGATGACCACAACTGCCCGAAGCTATCCGTGCGGCGATTATGGTCCTTGTCGGAACGTCTGGCCGTCAATGGGGCGGGCAGGCCCCAGGGAATCTTGGTGACGGGGCAGATTCTCTTCGCGCATGCTGGCGACTCAGTGAATATGCCGGGCCCCGACTCCTATGATGAGTGAAGCTACGACTACGGCACCCGGCCCGCCGTCCGGGCCAGTAGAGGGAATGAGAGGAAGCGAGACGTTGGCCCGTGGTCGGACGGCGTCTCAAGCGAGATGTGCCTATGATACCTACGCGGTCGCGATCTGCAAAGAAACCTTGGCCAGTTTTGGTGACTCCGTGAGGGCCGCCACGGGTTCCCAAGGCGGGACATGATATTCTTTGTGCTGAAAATCATATTGATACTCCGGTAGGTCGGTAGTACTATCAGGTCGGTTGTAGGCTGAGAGTGCCTCCCGTGGGGCGAAGCGGATGAAGCCGTTTATCGCCGAGGTTGCAGAGATAGAGGGAGAATCGTGCTGTGAAGCAGGTTGTTATCGAGAACCCGGTTATCAATTCGCCCTTCCGGGAGCCGGGGCGACACTTCAAGTTCACCGATGAGGGGATCACCAACGAAATCATCGAGGGCCGGCGGACCAGTTCGTACTTCGTCCCCATCGCCCAGCCCCGCAAGAAGGGCCAGAAGCAGCTTGTCTTCGACACCGAATGGACGCAGGACCGCATCGAGGAGAACAAGCTCGTCAACCAGATCCGCGCCCGCGTGGCGCTCTGGCGGGAAGGTGGCTACATCGGCGTCACGCCCACGACGAGCCGTTTGTTGGCCTACTGGACTGCCCCGGACCGCGAAAGGAAGCTGTTCTTCTGCCAGATCGAGGCATTGGAAACCGCCATCTATCTCACGGAGGTCGCGAAGAACTACGGGGACTCCTGGATCGAGAACGAGCTTCGGGCCGCCAACGATTCCTCAAACCCCGGCCTGCCCCGGATTGCGTTCAAGATGGCCACAGGAAGCGGCAAGACGGTCGTCATGGCCATGCTCATCGTGTGGCACACCCTGAACAAGCTCGCCAGTCCCCAGGACGCCCGCTTCGGCGACACCTTCCTGATCGTGACGCCCGGTATTACGATCCGCGACCGCCTTCGGGTCCTCCTGCCCAATGACCCCCAGAACTACTACCGCCAGCGGGACATCGTCTCCAACCAGGCGATGGAGCAGCGTGGGCGGGCGAAGATCCTTATAACGAATGTCCACGCCTTCAAACTGCGTGAGAAGGTCGCCGCCGGCAGGCTCACCAAGACGA
>CALMMH010001112.1 GCA_937868145.1 uncultured Phycisphaerales bacterium | reverse complement strand
TCCAGCACCGCCATGTTCCGGAGGTTCTCCAAGCCGCTGCCTGGAAAGGGGTGCTGGTCGGGGAAACGCAAGCTCTGGGCGAAGCTCGAAAGCAGCCGTTCCATCAGGGTCTGCTCACTCTCCTGGTACTGCCATTTCTGGTCCTCCTGACCGGTGCGGGCCAGGGCGACCTCGGCGTCCGTGACTGTCAATCGGCCCTCTTTGCCGTGGATCTCCACACAAATGCGTCCGGCCTCGACCTCGATGTTGCGGGTGGCCACCAGACTGCCCATGAAGGCATCGCTGAACCGCATGGAGACCACTGCGGTGTCTTCTGTCAGGCACAGTCGCTGCTGCTTGTCCGGGGCATGGTTGGTCTTGAGGGCATACACCTGCTCCGGCAGGGGAAAATCCCAGAGAACCTGATCGAGGATCTGGTAGCAGTCGTGCAGGAGGATGCCGCCGCCGGCCACTTGAGGATCGATCTGCCAGGCAGGGCGGTCCTTGCTGCTGAAGGTGCCGGAGGCTGCGATCAGAAAGACATGGCCGAGTTGGCCCTGGACGATGAGATCGCGGGCCATGATGCTGCCGGTCCGGAATCGACCCAGGTTGGCGATGGCGAACTGCACGTTCTCTCCCTTGGCCAACTCCACGAACTCAAGGGCCTCGGCAAAGGTTCGCGCCGGCGGGGACGCCTTGAGGATGTTGAACTTCCTCTTGATGGCGGTCTTGATTTGTTCATCGCAGGTGTGAGTCTCAGCCGCCACGAGGAGGCAGTCGAGCTGATTCTGTACGACCAGTTGGCGATAATCCGTGAAGGCTTCGCACCCGTATTCGCGGGCGGCTTTCTCCGCTTTCTGAGGGTCCAGGTCCGCCACGGCCTTGATCCGAAAGAGACCGGTCGCTGCGGCCGCTGCGAGCATGCATCGGCCGGTCTCATTCAGACCGAGAATGGCCGTAGTTAGGTTCTCTGAACCCATAATGTCTGCGACTACTGCCTCCCGTTCCTGTTCGGAATAATGAAATGCTCGGGTACCGGGAACTGCGAACAGAGCATCAGCACTTCCTTGCCGACCTGCTCGATCACGGACTCATTGTCAATGTTTTCAGCGACGCGGTTGATGAAATCGGCGACCTGACGGGACTCGTTCTCTTTCATGCCGCGAGTGGTTATAGCCGGGGTTCCCAGCCGCAGGCCGCTCGGATTGAACGGCGGGGCGGGGTCGCCCGGGACGGTGTTGTAGTTCGTTTCGATCCTGGCCCGATCCAACGCCTTGGCGAACTTCTTGCCGGGGAAACCTTTGTTCCGCAGGTCGATCAGCATGAGATGGTTGTCGGTACCGCCGGAGACGAGGTTGAACCCGTGCTCCATCAGTCTCTCCGCCATGGCTTTGGCGTTGGCGACGATCTGCTTGGCGTAAGCGACGAACTCCGGGGTGTCCGCTTCCGCCAGAGCGACCGCGATCGCTGTTATGGTGTGCATGTGCGGCCCGCCTTGCAGGCCGGGGAAAACGGCCTTGTCCACCTTGTCCGCGTGTTCGGCCTTGCACAGCAACATGCCGCCGCGGGGACCGCGAAGGGTCTTGTGCGTGGTTGTCGAAACGATGTCGGCGTAGGGCACGGGGCTTTGGTGAATCCCTGCTACGACCAGGCCGGCAATGTGGGCGATATCGCTGACCAGAAAGGCCCCGACTTCCTTGGCGATCTGGCTGAACGCCTCGAAATCGATCATGCGAGGATAGGCGGTGGCGCCGGAAATGATGACCTTGGGTTTGTGCTTCTTGGCCAGGTCGCGGATCATGTCGTAGTCGAGTCGGCCGGTTTGCGTGTTGATCTCGTAGGAGATCGAATTGAAGACCTTGCTGGTCATGGAGACCTTCCAGCCGTGGGTCAGGTGCCCGCCGTGGACGAGCGACATGCCCATGATCGTGTCGTGAGGCTGGATCAGGGCGCAATACGCGGCCATGTTGGCCACCGAACCCGAATAGGGTTGAACGTTCGCGTGGTCGGCCTTGAAGATCTTTTTGGCCCGTTCCCGGGCGACCGTCTCGATCAGATCCGTGACCTGCTGGCCTTCGTAATACCGTTTGCCGGGATACCCTTCGGCATATTTGTTGGTCAGGCAGCTCGACGTGGCTGTCATCACGGCCTTGGAGACGTAGTTCTCTGAGGGGATCAGGCGGATACAGCCGCTCTGGCGGGCCTCCTCCTGGCGGATCAACTCGTAAATCTGCGGATCGTACTGTTCGAGGGCTGTCCTCATGAAGATTTCTCCGAAACGCACCATAACATGGAACTTGGGCCGGACCGCAATGCGTCGCGGCCGTTCCTGAATCCTTACCAAATTGACTTTCGCAAAACCCGCAACCAACCTGGATTCTTCAGGGAAATGTCGAGAGTCCATCTTGCAGAGGTCTACTTATAGCATAGCCGGGGACGCCGTACAAGCATTTATTCATTGACAAAATCTCGCCGATGACTACCATGAGAATGAATACATCATTTGAAAAGACAGACACTTAAGACACTATGCCTGAATCGGATGCTTACGCACAATCGCAAGCCAGAGGCCACTTCGAGCGAGCTCGACAGGCTTCGGAAGCGGGTGATTTCGATCTCGCTGTCGAAGGGTACCTGGAAGGGCTTCGTCTGGCGCCGGACAACGTGGCGGAAGGCCACATAGAGCTTCGCGTCCTGTCGTTGCAGAGGCAGGAGCGTGGCGGAGCCAAGCCTTCCGCCGACGAAGTCAGCCGGCGACTGGCCTGCGGCGATACCCCCCTGGAACGGATGCTCAACGCCGAGTATCTCCTGGCGATGGACCCCGAGCATCTGGCCTATGGTGAAGCGTTGCTCAAGGCCGCGGTGGCGGGAAGGTATCGGGAGACCGCCAAGTGGATCGCCGACCTGGTTTTTCTGGCCAACAACAACGCGAGCAAGCCGTCCGTCGATCTCTACATCAATCTTCGAGACGCTTACGCCGCCATCGGGCAGCTCGACCGGGCGGCCGCCGCGTGCCAGCGCGCACTCCGCTTGAAGCCGCAAGATAAGGGACTCGCGTCCGAGTTGCGACACTTGCGAGCCAAGCTCGCAGGCGGCAGGACCACCGGACTTCGAGTGGCTCCCAAGGAGCCGGTCTCCCAGCGCAAGTCCGGGAAAAAGGATGAACCGGCCGCGGCGGTGAAGTCTGCGACCGATGAGAGCCGACGCGAAGCCGCCATGGTCCAGACCTCTAACGAGCAGCAAATGGCGGAGGCCAAGGCTTTTTTCGCCAACGCCCGCAAGGCGGCCGAGGGCAAGCAGTACGATTACGCCATCGATATGTACCTGAGCGGTTTGGGCCGGGCGCCGGATGCCGTGGAGGAAGGTCATCTGCCGTTGTGTGAGCTGGGCCTGCAGCGTCGCGGCAAGGGCGGGAAGAAGCCCTCGATGATGGAAAAGGTCATGCGGATGCGGGGCAAGACCCCGCTGGAACAGATGCTCAACGCCGAGTATCTGTTCGTCAAGGACCCGGACAACCTGGCCTACGCCGAGGCGATGCTCAAGGCGGCGGTTGAGGGGGGATTCACCAGGACCGCCCACTGGATCGCCAACCTTATTTTCCAGACGAACAACGCTCTGGAGAAGCCTTCTTTGCAGACCTACCTGCTGTTGAAGGACTCATACAAATCGCTGGGCCAATATGACAAAGCGGTAGCCGCGTGTCAGCGTGCCTACAAGATGAAGCCCGACAGCAAGGAATTGACCGATGAGTACAAGAACCTGTCGGCCGAGCTGACGATGTCCAAGGGCAGGTACGGCCTCGAGGGCGATTTCCGCCAGTCGATTCGCGACCAGGAGACCCAGGCCAAGATGTACGCCCAGGGCCGGGTCATCAAGACCGAAGACTATCGGATCTCGGCAGTGGAGGATGCCCGCAAGGCCTACGCCCAGGATCCGGAGCTGCCCAAGAACATCTTCACCCTGGCCGAAACGCTGGCCGATCTGGAGGACGAAAGGGCCGAGAACGAGGCCGTCCAGTTGCTCGAGGACACCTATACCCGTCGGCATGAGTTCTCATTCAAAGAGCGAGCCGGGCTCTTGCAGTTGCGGCAACTCCGGCGGAAGCTCCGCGCGGCCAAGAAGCAACAGGAGGCCAAGCCGGGCGATACCGAAGCCAAGGAGCAAGTGGCGGATTTGACGGCCACGCTCAACGACACCGAGATGAAGCACTATCGCTTGTGCGTCGAGAACTACCCTACGGACCTGGCCCACAAGTACGAATATGCATTGCGGCTGATGCGAAACGAGCAGTACAACGAGGCGATTCCGCTCTTCCAGGAAGCTCAGAAGGATCCGCGGCGCAAGATTTCCGCCATGGACAAGGTAGGGTATTGCTTCTTTATGAAGGGTTGGTATGCTGATGCGATTGATGTTTTCCGGCAGGCCATCGAATCGTATGAAATAAAAGATGATGCGGTGGCCAAGGAATTGCGGTATAATCTGGCCCGTGCGCATGAAGAGCAGGGCGACAAAGAAAGGGCGTTGGAGATCTATCGCAAGATCGCCCAACTGGATTTCTGTTACAGGGACGTGGGCGCACGAGTCGACAAACTGCGGGCCGGGCCGGACAAGGCGGGCTCCGCGGCGTCGCCCGAGGTGACGTGAAGGAGTGGCTCTCGACAAAAATGACCATTCGACCTACTTTGGGAGAGAAAAACTGGCTTTGCGGTTTTTCTCTCTCAAACCGTAGGATATGAGAGACGATGTGACTGTGTTCTTCAAGGAAATCGTGAAACGGATTTCCTTGAAGAATATAGGTCGAATGGTCATTTTTGTCGAGGTTCGATCAGCAACCAACCTCTCAGATCATAGTGACTTAGAATAGAGCTGTTCAGGAGATCAAAGTGGCACATTCGTTGTCGGCAAAAAAGAGAGTCAGGCAGAACGCCAGAAAGCGGACGTTGAACCGCGCTCGCAAGAGCCAGGTCAAGACCCAGGTCAAGCACCTCGAGACCACCATCGGCGAAGGCAAGCTGCCGGAGGCCCAGGAACAATTCCGGCTGCTGACCAAGAAGCTGGACAAAGTGGCTTCCACGAGCACGATGCACAAGAAGACCGCGGCGAGGAAGAAGTCCCGCCTGGCCAAGAGGATCAACGCTCTGAAGGCCAAGCAGAAGGCCTGATCCGGACCCCTCGGTCCCTCTTTTTCTGCCGTACGCCTATGACGGCAAATATGCTAAACCACAGCACCCGGTCGACGCGAGTTTGACGGGGTGCTGTTGTTTTTTTGTGCCGGTGTGATCGGAATTCGGACTTCTGAAAAAGGGGTGTTCGGCCTACTTATAAGAAGGAAGAATTGGCTTGGCGATTCTTCAAGGAAATCGTGAAACGGATTTCCTTGAAGAATAGAGGCCGAACACCCTTTTTTCAGAAGTCCGGAAGACTGTTTTCGGGGAGAGTACGGATGCCTCAAGTCTACAAGGATCGGATCCTCAAGTTCCTCAAGCGGGAGGAATACCAGCCGCTCAAACTCGCCCAACTGGCCAAGGCTCTCGGCGTCACAGACGACGCCTACAGCGAGTTCACGGTGGCGTTCGACGAACTCCGTCGGGCCGGGCACATCGTCATCGGCTCAGGGAATCTGATCACCCTGCCCGCGATGGCCTCCCAGGTGGTCGGCGTGTTTCGGTCCAACCCCAAGGGATTTGGGTTCGTTTGTCCGCTGGAGCCGAACGCGCACGGCGACCTGTTCATCCCGCCCGACGCCACCGCCGACGCCATGAACGGCGACACCGTTTTGGCCAAGGTCAACCGCAAGGGCAAACGCGGCCTGGAGGTTCGCTACACCGGCGAGGTTCTGGAGATTCTCGAACGGGCGAACAACCAGTTCGTCGGCACCCTCATGAGGCACCCCGAGGCTTGGATCGTCCAGCCGGATGGCAGCCGGTTCGTCGAGCCGATCGTTGTCGAAGACATCACCGCCAAGAACGCCCGCGAGAAGGATAAGGTCGTCGTCGAGATCCTTTCCTATCCCAGCGAGAAGTATCTGGCTCGCGGCGTGATCGTCGAGGTGCTCGGCCGGTCCGGCCAGTACGATGCGGAGATCGAGTCGATCATGCATCAATTCCACCTGCCGAGGGAGTTCGAGGCCGAGTGCCTGGAGCAGGCCCGCTCGGCTGCGTTGAATTTCCAGCCGGAGCGAGCGGATGGACGCGAGGATGTCACCGACAAGGTGATCGTCACGATCGATCCGCCGGACGCGAAGGATTTCGACGACGCCATCAGTCTCGAAACGGATGCCGACGGCAACTGGGTGCTCGGCGTCCACATCGCGGACGTCAGCCACTTCATCGCCAAGGGGTCGCCCCTGGACGAGGAGGCCAAGGAGCGGGGCAACAGCATCTACCTGCCGGGCAAGACCATCCCCATGCTGCCGGAAGTTCTGAGCAACGGGATTTGCAGCCTCCAGCCCGAGCAGCGACGCTTGACCAAGAGCGCCTACATCACGTACGACCAGAAGGGCAACATCCTGTCCCGGCGGTTCGCCAACAGCGTCATCCGCTCGGCCGCCAGGCTGACCTATCTGGAGGCCGACGGCATCCTGAAAGGCCATACGAAAGGGGCCAAAACCGAGGTGATCTCGCTGCTGCGGAACATGGATGCGTTGAGTCGTCGGATCGAGGCCCGCCGGACCGAGCAGGGCATGATCCACCTGGATCTGCCCGAGCCTCACTTGATTCTGGACGAGGCCGGCAGGGTGGTCGACGCCGAGCCCGCCGAGAACAGCTATCCGCATACGATCATCGAAATGTTCATGGTCGAGGCCAACGACGCGGTCGCTTCGATCCTGGACCGCCAGAATGTGCCGTTCATGCGTCGAATCCATCCCGAGCCGGACATCCTGGCTCTGAAAAACATGGCCCGTCTGCTGCGGGTCATGGGCATCCCCATCTCCAAGAGCCCCGACCGTACGGCGATCCAGGGCGTTCTGGACTACGTCAAGGATTCCGAGAGAGCGTTGGCTGTGAATTTCATCGTGCTCAGGAGCCTGGAGCGGGCGGTCTACGCACCGACGAGCATCGGGCACTACGCTCTGGCGTCGACGCATTACTGCCACTTCACCAGCCCGATCCGTCGGTACGCGGATCTGCTCGTTCATCGCGTGCTGGAATCCTATCTGGAAGGCCGCATGGACGCCGCGAAACAGGAGGCTGCAGGCGAGGATTTATCCGCGGTCGGCAAGCACATCACCTTCACCGAGGAGCGGGCCGACAACGCGGAGCGGGAGTTGACCAGCGTCCTGATCCTTCAGATGCTCAGCAAGCGGATTGGCGACGAGCTGGACTGCGTCGTCACCGGCCTGACCGGTTTCGGCGTCTTCGTTCAATCGCGGAAGTTCGGGATCGAGGGGCTGATCAAGCTTGAGGATCTGGGATCCGACGAGTGGCGGTTCAACAAAGTTACGCAGTGCGTCATGGGCGAGCGCTCGGGCCAGGTGATTCAGTTGGGCCAGCCGATGCGGGTGCACATCATCGCGGTGAACGTCCCGGCCCGGCAGTTGAATGTCGCTCCCGTCGAGCCGCTCGGCCAGGGCCGCGAAACGCCTCAGCCGAAACAACGAAAGAAAGCTCGGGCCGAACGAAAGCCTCGCGTCGAACGCAGGACCAAGAAACCCAACAGGCCCAGGAAGAAGCGAAAAAAGTGACGCAGGCTACGCCTGAGAGTCGCCCGATCCGGCGGGTGCGGGTAGGGTTTGCGCACGGTTGTTCGCACGCCATGCTCGCTATCTCTCCTGAACGTCTTTTCTGCGATAAACGTAGAATAGGTTCATCTCGGTGGTTGCGGCTCAGGAGGCGGTATTGCAGACGGAAGCGGCGTCCTACGCTTTCTTGACATCGGTTTGGGGTTCTGCCATACTGACTCGAAAATCGTCTTCGCATGGATGGCGTATTCGAACAGATAGAAAGAGAAAGCAGATCGAATGGCTTTTGAAAAGGTAAGCAAGGCTCTCATCAAGATCTTTGGCTCGCGGAACGAGCGTCTGGTGAAGGGATACATGACTGTCGCCCGTAAGGCCGCGGCGTTCGAAGAGCAGATGAAGCAGCTCAGCGACGAATCGCTGCAGGCCAAGACAGGCGAGTTCAAGGCCGCCATTGCCGGCGGCAAACGGGCCGAGGACCTCCTGCCCGAAGCGTTCGCAACCGTTCGCGAGGCCGCCCGGCGCAACGTCGACATGCGGCATTTCGACGTCCAGCTCATCGGCGGCAACGTCCTGTATGACGGCCGGATCGCCGAGATGGCGACCGGCGAGG
>CALMMH010001111.1 GCA_937868145.1 uncultured Phycisphaerales bacterium | reverse complement strand
GGCGTGCTCCTGACCTCCACCGCCATCGTCACCGGCGTCATCGGCTTCGCCATGCAAGGTGTGCTGGGAAATCTCCTGGCGGGTATGTCCCTGCATGCCTGCCACACCGTGGCGACCGGAGACTGGATTCATGTAGATGGTGTGAAGGGACAGGTGATCCTGGTGAACTGGCGGGAGACCCGCGTGCGCACCCTGGGCGGGCACATCGTCATCCTGCCCAACAGCAAGATCGCCGACGCCACCATCTACAATTACTCTTCGCCCACGACCATGCGGCGACATGAGGTGGTGGTGGCGGCCAGCTACGGCGACGCCCCTGGCGACGTCATCGCGGCGTTGCTGGAAGCCGCGGACAGCATCCCTTCCCTCGAGAAACATCCGGTGCCGGACGCCTACATCACCGGCTTCAAGGACTTCTGCATCGAATACGCGCTGCGGTTCTGGTCGAAACACTACGAACGCCGCACGGCGATCGAGGGCGAAGTGATGCGGATGATCTGGTACAAATTCAACCGCCGGGGCATCGAAATCCCCTTCCCCATGAGCGGCAGGCTGCTCGACAACTTCATGCAGGCGGTCCACGCGCAACGGTTCGAGAAACCGCTGGCGTCGGAGATCGAACGCAACGTGGAGGACATGTTCCGCTGCGATTTCGGACGCAAGCTCCTGGCCGACTCGGAGGGTGTCTGCATTCTCACCCGCGACGAGCTCCGGTCCGTGGCTCGAAACGTTCGGCGTGTCCGCTTCACTCATGGCGAGACCCTCATGCGGCAGGGAGAAGACGGGGAGTTGTTCTACGCCCTCGTCCAGGGGACGGTGCACGGCACCATCACGAACGCCGACACCGCCCACCCCATCCAGTTCGACCTGCAGCCCGGCGCCATTTTCGGCGAGATGAGCCTCTTGACAGGGTTGCCCCGCAGCGCAACCATGACCGCCACCTCGGACTGCGAACTGCTCGAATTCAACCAGGAGAGTTTCACCCAATTGCTCGCCCTGCGCGAGGAAATCCCGCGGGTGCTTTCCGACCTGGCGGCCACCCGTGCGGCACAGAACGCCGCGGCGTTGGAGACGCTGAAGGCCGCGGGAGGCCCGCCGGTGGAATTGGCTCGCGATGGCATCCTGCGGCGCCTCAAACGCATGTTGGGCGAACGGCGGGGTCAATGACACACGAATCCAACTCAGAAAGGTTCCCGAAATCATGACATATAGTCGCATTGTTCTCCTTCTGTTCGCATGCACCCTTGTTTGTTCCGTATCCCGGGCCAACGGCGAATCCTGGCCCTGCTGGCGTGGCCCACGTGAGGACGGCACCAGCATCGAACAGAATGTCCCTTCGAACTGGAGCCCCGCCGGCGCAACATGGAAGACCGAGATCCCCGGCCAGGGCCACGCTTCCGCGATCGTCTGGGGCGACCGGATCTGCACCGCGACCGCCCTGCCCGAGACGAAGGAGCGAATGCTCCTGTGCCTGGATCGCGCCACCGGCAAGATCCTGTGGCAGCAGACCGTCGTGGCGGGTCCGCTGGAGAAGATCCATAAAGAGAACAGCTACGCTTCCGGCACGCCCGCCACAGACGGCGAACGGGTCTACGTCGCGTTTCGCGTCGGGGACGACATCGTTGTGGCCGCGCACAACCTCTCCGACGGCAGGCAACTCTGGCTGGTCCGGCCCGGAACGCACACCGGCGAATGGGGCTTCAGCAACGAGTGCGTGCTCTACAAGGACAAAGTCATCCTGGACGGCGACAGCAAAGGCGATTCGTTTCTGGTGGCCCTGGCCCGCGACGATGGACGTACGCTCTGGCGGATCAAACGCACCAACCAGGGAATCAGCTACAGCGCCCCGTTGATTCGCGAGCTGGCCGGCCGGGTCCAGTTGATCCAGTGCGGCGACCGGCGTGTGACCAGTTTCGATCCCGACACGGGAGAGGAACTCTGGACGGTGGACGGCCCCTCGCAGGAATTCGCCGCCACGCCGGTCTACAGCGAGAAGACCGGCCTGGTCTATGTCAGCAGCAGTTGGCCCAAACAGGTCCTGCTGGCGATTCGGCCCGACGGCAGCGGCAACGTCACGGAAACCCACATCGCCTGGCAGGACGCCAAGGGCGCTCCGTATGTCCCCTCAATGATCGTCGCAGGCGATTACCTGCTGACCGTCAACAATGGCGGCGTGGCGTTCTGCTACGACGCCGCCACCGGCAAAGTGTTCTGGCAGGAGAAACTCGGGAAGCACCATGCATCGCCCGTCCTGATCAACGGGCTGGTCTACCTCATCAATGACGACGGCCAGGTGAACGTGATCAAGCCCGGGGCGCAGTTCGAGCGGGTCGCGGCGTATGAGTTGGGCGAATCGTGCTATGCTTCCCCCGCGATCAGCGATGGGCAGGTCTTCCTGCGAGGTTTCCAGCATCTGTTCTGCTTCGGCCCACAGCAACCATAGCGGCTCGTACCGCGTTACGCCGCAGCGGCCTTGTGGACGGCGCCGAGCATGAAGACACGAACCACCGACCGAGACGAGGAATAGGTCTTTGTGCGGGATGACGCCGCATTCGTTTGCACACTTGGAATGTTATGGCCCTGATTCACATAGAGTCCTTTCCCCGACAGACCACCAAGGCCGAACTGCTGAACTTTCTCAATTCGGTCGCAGGAATGGAACGCCAACGCGTGGGACGGATTGACCTGCTGGGCGGCAAAGCCATCCTGGAGGTTCCCGACGGTTGGCAGACCCGCCTGGTTCAGGCGTTGGACGGGCAACCGCTCGGAGGCCGTCGAGTCCGCGTCTGGGCGGAGGGGCCTGCAGAAGATGAAGACCCCGGCGCAAATCATTTCGAGCGTCTGGCCCGTTTGCTGGAAATGGAGAGCCAGGCGGAAGCCCGCGAAGCGGCTGAACGTGGCAAACAGCTCTCGGCTGCCGAGGCCGAACGAACGGGAAACACCCTGGTGAACCTGCTCATCGCCGACGAAGACTCCGGCCTGGGCGGCCGGCATATCCTTCAGCTCACCAAGCGCAACCGTGCGCCGCTGCCGTGGACGCGTCTGGGAGTGGGCAGCCCTGTCGTGCTTTCCCCCAACCAAGGCAAGGGCGAGGACGGACAGCGAGGGGTGGTCTACGAACGGACGGACGGCTTTCTGCGTGTGGCCCTCGCCAGTATGCTGGAAGACACGGACGAACATGAAACCTGGCGGCTGGACCTGTCCTCGGACGAAGTGGCTGGACAGAGACAGCAAGTTGCCCTCCAACGGGCCAGGCTTGCGAAAGCCGATCGCATGGCGGAATTGCGCGACGTCCTGCTGGGCCGGCGGCCGCCCGAGTTCGACATCGAGCGGGACGAGCCGGCGCTCGATCCGGGACTGAACGACACGCAGCGAGACACCGTTCGATTTGCCCTGTCCGCTCGCGACGTGGCTCTGATTCACGGCCCGCCAGGCACCGGCAAGACGACCGCCGTGGTCGAACTGATTCGCCGGGCGATCCGCCGCGGCGAAAAGGTCCTGGCCTGTGCCCCAAGCAACTTGGCTGTGGACAACATTTTCGAGCGGCTGCTGGCCGCCGGCGAGCGAGCTGTGCGACTGGGGCATCCGGCTCGCGTCATGGCCGACCTCCGCCCTCACACTCTGGATCTACTGGTGGATGAGCACCAGGATGTTCGCCTGGCCCGCAAGCTGGTCAAGGAGGCGATGGGACTGTTCCGACAGGCGGACCGCTACACTCGGGCCAGGCCGCTACCCGGCGCACGCCAGGAAACTCGTCAGGAGGCCCGAACCCTCCTGGCCGACGCTCGACGCTTGGAGGCTCAGGCCGTCGAACACGTCCTCGACACCGCCGATGTCCTGTGCGCCACCACAACCGCTCTGTACAGCGAACTATTGGGCAGGCGGCGCTTCGATCTCGGCGTCATCGACGAGGCCTGTCAGAGCACGGAACCCGGCTGCTGGGTGCCGCTACAGTGGTGCAATCGGGTGGTGTTGGCCGGCGATCATTGCCAGTTGCCGCCCACCGTGGTCAACCCGGAGGCCGCGTCGGAAGGTCTCGGCGTGAGCTTGTTCGAGCGGCTCATGACCTTGCACGGTCCATCGATCTCACGATTGCTGACCGTGCAGTATCGAATGCATCGAGCCATCATGGCGTTCTCCTCTCGGGAACTGTATGAGGACAAGTTGCAAGCGGATCCTTCGGTGTGCGAACATGTGCTGGCCGGCCTGCCGGGAGTCGCGGCCACCGACGCCACGCAATCGCCCCTCGAATTCATCGATACGGCCGGAGCAGGTTTCGATGAGGAAGTCGAGCCGGATGGAGAAAGCCGCTTCAATCGACAGGAGGCGGCCATCGTGTGCCGGAAGGTTCGCGGGCTTCTGGACCATGGCGTAACGCCGGAGGACATCGCCGTCATCGCTCCCTATGCGGCCCAGGTGCGGCTCCTTCGCGAGCAACTCGCCGTCCCGAATCTGGAGATCGACAGCGTGGATGGTTTCCAGGGACGGGAAAAGGAGGCCGTGGTGATGTCGCTGGTGCGTTCAAACCCCCAGGCAGAAATCGGCTTCCTGCAGGACGTGCGTCGGATGAACGTGGCCATGACCCGCGCCCGCAGAAAACTCCTGCTGGTGGGCGACAGCGCCACCCTCTCGGCCCATCCGTTCTACCGTCGAATGATCGAGTACTTCGAGAGCTGCAACGCTTATCGGACGGTATGGGAAGAAGATGTGACGACGTGACACCAGGGCAAGACTCCAGATGTCTGTGCAGATTTCCGGGCAACGAAGACGCGGAGGCTCGGGTGGCATCCTCAAGTCCGCAGGACTTGGGGATGGTCTTGATCGCCATTCGAATGTGCAGGCAGCTTCGCCATCCCCAAGCTGCGCTGGAGGCTGCCACCCATCCGCCACGATCTTTTCACAGACACGACTCCAGGCTCTTCCATGAATGCGATTGTCCTTCGCCCGGGACCTGTGGTATGCTGAGGCCGTGTCCCTCAGTTGGGCGGCTTGACGGCCGCTGCGAAAGCTTGGCACGGATTGGTTGGGAGGCATTATGAAGGCATCCAGGTTTCTGTTGCGAAGCGCACTGGTGGCGGCCTTGGGCGGACTGCTCTTCGGATTCGACACGGCGGTCATCTCCGGCGCCGAACAAGCCCTGCAGGAGATGTTCTCCGCGACATACGAGTCCCTGGCCGCAACCTTCCAGAACTTCGGTTTCCTCGGCAAACCAGGATTCTGGCACGGCTGCACCACCGCCAGCGCTTTGATCGGCACGATTCTCGGCGCCTGGCTGACCGGCAAGCCGTCGGATATCTGGGGCCGCCGCAAAACGTTGTTCGTGCTGGCGATCCTCTATCTCGTCTCGGCCGTCTGGAGCGCCTTCGCGTGGAACTGGTGGTCGTTCATCATCGCCAGGTTCATCGGCGGTCTGGCCGTTGGCGGATCGTCAGTCGTCGGGCCGATCTACATCGCGGAAATCTCCCCGGCGGCCAGTCGCGGCCGCTTGGTGGCTCTGTTTCAGTTCAACATCGTGTTCGGCATCCTTCTGGCCTTCCTGTCGAACTACATCATCGGATCGCTGAACCTGGGCGACGCCGAATGGCGATGGATCTTCGGCGTCGAGGCGTTCCCTGCCGCGGCTTTCATGATGCTGCTGTTGGGCAACGCCCCCAGTCCTCGTTGGTTGATGACGAAGGGACGCGACAGCGAGGCACACGCCGTGCTCCGACGCCTGGGCGTCGAAAACGCCGAGAGCGAACTCGCGGCAATCCGCCAGTCGATCGACCTGGATCACCATCGCACCAACGAGCCGTTCTTCCGGAAGGCGTACCTCCGTCCGATCCTGCTGGCCTTCCTGATCGCGGCGTTCAACCAGCTCTCCGGCATCAACGCGCTGCTGTACTACTCGCAGCGGATCTTCGAGATGGCCGGCGCCGACGCCAGCTTCGCCCGTTTGCAGAGCGTGATCGTGGGCGCGACGAATCTGGTCTTTACGATGGCGGCGATGGCGATCATCGACCACTTCGGACGCAAGAAGCTCATGCTCGTCGGCTCGATCGGCTACATCGCCAGTCTAAGCACGGTAGCCTGGGCGTTCTACACGAACCACGGCGGCGCGATCGTTCTGGTCAGCTTCATGGTCTTCATCGCTTCGCACGCCTTCGGGCAAGGCGCCGTCATCTGGGTCTTCATCAGCGAGATTTTCCCGAATCGTGTCCGCGCCCGCGGCCAGGCGCTCGGGTCGTTCACCCACTGGTTCATGTGCGCCGCGATTTCCTGGACCTTCCCCATGATGGTGGGCAAAGCGGACGCCCCCGGGGCCAGCCAGGCGGGAGCGTACGTGTTCGCCTTCTACGCGGCCATGATGGTCCTGCAACTGATCTGGGTGATCGTCATGATGCCCGAGACCAAGGGCGTGCCGCTGGAGCAGATCCAGCAGAAGCTGGGCATCGAGTAGTCGGACGCAGCTCAGTCGAAGTGCTGGGGTCGATCCAGCCAGGCGCTGACCTTCTCGGCCCACAGTTGACCGTGGCGTTGCAGACCCACGGAGTTGAAGTGGACGCCGTCGCGGTAGGTCGCCCTCAGCGTATCCGTGTCCGGCCCTTCAATGGCAAGGCCCTGACGCCAGAGGGCAGCCTGAGCGGCGCGGAATTCCTCGTCGGCCGGATCGCTCTCCGTGTGGTAGGTCGCCAGCGCCACCACCCAGGAGACGTTCCAACCCGCTGCCTCCCTGCTGGCGAGAATGACTCTCGTTAGAAAAGTCGTGTACTGTTCGCCCGTGATTTGCCGGTCGGCGGGATAGCCGCTGCGGGCCTGCCCGGCGTCCGATTCCCCTTGGTGCCAGAGAACCGCACGACAGCCGCGAGGCCCCAGCGCAGCCAAACGGTCTCTCAACTTGCCGAAGAGCTCGCCGGTCGACTCCCATTCGTGCGGTCCCGCCGCTCTGACATGCAACCCCGTGGTAGGCTCGTTGACCATGCGGTCCCCTTCGGGCAGCCACTCCCGAACGCTGGTGCCGCCCACTCCCACGCTGACCACTCCGGTGGGCACCTTATATCGTTCGACCATCGCATCGCCGAAGGCCGGAATGAAACTGCCGCAGTCGCCGCTGGCGCCGGGCTGCGGATCATGGGCGGGCAGCCATTTCTCGCCATCGAAGGCGGAGACCTTGCCGGAAGCGGGTTGCTGACGCTGCGCTCCGTGGTTCGCGGAATTGGACTGCCCCGCCACGAGGAACACTTCGCCGACGCCGACGTGGGGAACCTGCGTCCAGGCGACCACCTTGCCGCGTCGAACCGCCCGCACGCTGCACGTGTACCAACCGCCGGCAGGCAACTCCACTTCGGCCGAAAAGGAGCCATCCTGTCGATTGAGTTCCACGGTTGTCCATTGGGGGGACAACTCCCCCTGGAGCGTCCCTCCAGTGAACCGCACATCGATGCTCCCGACTTCATCCGGCGCGAGGCCGCGAACACGGACCTTGCCCTCAAGCTTCGTCTGGCGCTGGAACACTTGGTACTCGAGCGGTGAGTGCAACACGATGGGAGCAGGCACAGAAACATCCAGCGGTTTGCCGTCGATGAATTCGTTTTCGGCCGGTGAGTCCAGTTCCAGCTTGATCACGGTGTCGATCGCATCCCGCTGATCTTCCGGCAGAATGAGAGTCAGGCCCGCGTCACTCTGCTTGAATTCAATGGGGGCTTCGCCGAGCACGCCGGCGCGCAGCACTTTGGCCTTTAACGGCGGCAGTTCCACCACATCCCCGGCCCACTGGAACACGTGCAGATAGAGCGTGCGATCCTTGTAGCAGCTTCCGCCCCATTGGCCGTTGCGATAGGGACCGCCCCGCGTGCCATAGATGCTCTCGCCGAACTTACTCAGCCATTGTCCCATCGCCTTGAGGTTTGCGACTTCCTGGGGCTGGAATTCTCCCGTGGGCATGGGGCCGATATTCAGCAGGAGATTGCCGTCGCCGGTGACCGTACTGACCAGCATGCGGATGCACTCCTCCCAGGTGCGAATGCGGCCGTCGGGACGGTACGACCAGCCGCCGCCGTCGGGACAGTAGGTCATCGTCATACACGATTCCCAGGCTCGGCCCCGCTGGAACGTTCCGATACGTTGCTCCGGCGTGTCGTAATCGCCCTCAACCAGTTGAGCGACGCCGCCGGCGGGGATGTTCGGCACCCCCCTGGCGGCGCGGTTGTTGATCAGAAGGTCCGACTGGAGACGATACATCTCCTTGAATAGACCCGGAATCGTGTACTGACTCCAATCGCCGAA
>CALMMH010001110.1 GCA_937868145.1 uncultured Phycisphaerales bacterium | reverse complement strand
CGAGAATTTCGAACCTGCGTTCACTGATTCTGGAGGACTTCGACCATCGCGGCGATGTTTTCCGGCTTGGCGTCGCCGGGGATGTCGTGGGAAGGCGAGGCGATGTAGCCGCCGTCGGCGCCGACGACGTCGATCAGCCGACGGACCTCGTCGCGGACCTGCTGGACCGTGCCGAAGGGAAGAGTCCGCTGGATGCTGATCCCGCCATAGAAAGTCAGCTCGCGGCCGTAGCGTTTCTTGACCTCGAAAACGTCCATCACCTCCGGCTGGAAGGGGTTGAAAATGTCCAGGCCGCACTCGATCAGATCGGGGAACAACTCGTCCACCTTGCCGCAACAGTGCAGCATGACGAGCTTGCCCTTGGACTTGACGAGTTCGCACATTCGCCGAAATCGCGGCTTGATGAACTCCCGCCAGAGCGTGGGACCCATCAGAACGCCCTGCTGGTGGCCCCAGTCGTCGCCGAAGCGAAAGATATCCACGTTCTTCGTGCAGGCGTTCTCGATGATCGCCAGGTTGAATTCGAGGATTCGGTCGAGCAACGTGTTGGCGAAGCGTTTGTCCGAGACCATCGCCATCAGGACGTTTTCCATCCCAGCCAGGGTCCAGGCCCGTTCAAAGAGCGAAAAGCCCAGACTCACCAACACGGCGGTGCTCCCGTTGGGGCCGACCCTCTTATCAAAAGAGCTGTACCTCGCGGGATCGTTTGGGTCGGGGAATACGAAGCTGTCGACGTTCTCCGGCGTGACGAGCCGATTGCATACGACGCCGATGTCCTTGTCCACATGCCGATCCCAGCGGACGCCGAACTCGTCCGCCCAGATGTCGGGGGCGACTTCGACAAATCTCGCGTCGGGCAGGAAAGGCCGCAGCCATGTGAAGCAGTTGCCCAGGCCCGATTCGAAACCGGGATCGCCGCAGTACGCGGCCATCTTCGCACGGGCCGGCACCGTGAACCGAATATCGTAAGGCACCTTGTCCGGCGAGCGATGCCCGACCGCCGCCAACACACGCTCTCGATTGTTCACATCCACACCCTATGGTTTACAGGACTTACAGGGCCGCTTGCCGTTCTGGATGGCCTCTTCTCGGGTCTTGTAGCCAAGGCGATTGTCGCCGGTGATGTTCTGGGCCCATCGGCAGTCCGGCCGGTGAAACACGCCGCTGCTCTTGGAGGCGATGAACGGATAGCCCGACACCGCCGCGACGGTCTGCGGCGTCAGCTTCGGCGGGTTTACATCCTCCTTCGGAGCCGGCAGGCTGCGGGCCGCCCTCTGCGCCTCGGCAAAGACTTCCGCCTGGACGAGCACTGCATTGCAGATCGTCTCGCCCGCCCGAGCTTTGTCTGCAACCGCCATCACCGGTCTGACCCGCCAGACGTCCACCTGGATTTGGCGATTCCCCTGGCCGGGGACCGTCACAAGACGGCACAAGGCCGTCTGCACACGGTACACATACTTGTCGCAGTCCGGCACCTCCGTGCCTTCGATCTGCACGAGCAGCTTTGGAATCGATTCGGAATCCTGCTCGACCGGCGTCAGGCCGGTATCGCGGAGCTTCTGCCGGACCTGGGCCGTGAGTTTCGTCGCGTCGATCAGCCCTTCGACTCCCGGGGTCTCGCCCGTCGCCAAGACCACCGCGAGTTCGTTGACGTCCGCCAAGACCGGATCGGCCGCGATCAGCGGGGTCTCATCGATCGGACGCTCCACTTCACCCACCGCGGCGACAGAGGCCGCGACAAGAACTGCCAGACAACACGCACGGATCGCCATAGTCTCTCCCTTCCCTTATGTCGGTTCAGAAGACCGTCTCAACACCT
>CALMMH010001109.1 GCA_937868145.1 uncultured Phycisphaerales bacterium | reverse complement strand
GGGCCTACGTGCGATGGTTCGAGATCGAGAAGTCCGTGGAGTTCATCGCCGACGAAGCCAAGGCCCTCCCGACGGGTCCCGTCATGGAGAGAACCTCCGCCCCGGCCGGCGATCGTTTGGCGGTCGCGCTGGTCGAAGGCTGGCGAGGCGAGATCTGCCACACGGCGATCACCGATTCGCAAGGCCGGTTCCGACACTACAAGGTCGTCGATCCGTCCTTCCACAACTGGTTCGGCTTGGCGATGGCCCTGCGAAACCAGCAGGTGTCCGACTTTCCGCTGTGCAACAAGAGCTTCAACCTGTCCTATTGCGGACACGATTTGTGAGGTTTCGGCGATGCTGAGAATCCTACAGTCTCGATGGAAACAGGGCTTTCGAACGGTGGGTTTTCCCGACAAGCCGCCGACGCTTCCGGCGATGTACAGGGGCCGGCCTCACTGCGACGCAACCAAGTGCCAGGCCGGCTGCAAGGCCTGCGTCGACGCCTGCCCGACCGGGGCGATCTGTCGCAAAGGGAACTCCGTGAGCATCGACCTGGGCAAGTGCCTGTTCTGCACGGATTGCACGGACGCCTGCCCGACGAAGGCGATCGAATTCACGTCCGAGTACCGGATGGCGACTCGCGAGCGGAACGCTCTCGTCGCTGACGATCGCGTCTATGAGGCGGCCAAAGCCCTCGACGGCGAGGCCCGCCGGCTCTTCGGCCGTTCTCTGAGACTCCGCGAAGTCAGCGCGGGCGGCTGCAACGCCTGCGAAGCCGACACCAACGTGCTCGGCACCGTCGTCTTCGACCTCGGGCGGTTCGGAATCCAGTTCGTCGCCTCGCCCCGCCATGCGGACGGCCTGCTGATCACCGGCCCGGTCCCCAAGAACATGGAACTGGCCCTCAAAAAGACCTACGAGGCCGTCGGCACGCCCAAGCTCGTCATCGCGGTCGGCGCATGCGCCATCTCCGGCGGCGTCTTCGCCGGGAACCCGGAAGGAGGCAAAGGCGCCGGCGAGATCGTGCCAGTCGATCTCTACATTCCCGGCTGCCCGCCCCACCCCATCACGATCCTCGACGGCATGCTCCGGCTGCTCGGCCGGATCGAGTGACAGGCCGTCACCAGCAGTGGACCCGGCCGTGGAGCGGTCGTCCCTGAGCGAGGGCCTGATCCGCGGCGACCCTCTCCAGACCCAGCAGATTGAGGCCTCGATCCACTGTGCCGCGGAAGATCGTCTCCATATCATTCAGCGAGGGCTGCGTCGTATTGACCGCATACAAGCCAGCCAGTCCGGCGGCTTTTTCGACGAAGTGGTCGCCCCGGCCGCAGAAATGAATCGCGCCGCCGCCAAGCTCGTCCAGCAGCCGCTGGTCGTACGGCCGGACGAACTCCTCGTACATGGCGGGCGAGAGATTCGTCGCCGCGTCGTTCCGCACCATGATCCGCCCGCGATGGAGCATCGACCAGTGGACGGAGTAGACTCGTCGCTCGTCCCTCGTCCCTCGTCCCTCGGAACCAACCGGCCGCACGTCCGTTCGAGCGACGAGCGACGAGGGCCGAGCGACGATTTCCTCCCATCGCCTCAGGAAGCGGATATACGTCTCGGTAATCAGCGACAAAAAGTCTTTGACCAATTCCGGCTTGTCGTAGAAATCCACGTAGAGCGAGCCACCCCAGAGCATCTCGCAGACGTTCATCGGCCCCTGCAAATCCGGATGATAGATGTACACATAGGGAGCCAGGCCTGGAAATTCCCGCAGAAGCTGCCCGAAGTATTCGCCCATGCGAAAGACAATCTCGCCCTGGCCCGATTCCAAGTCCGGCACGCCCCGATCGAGCAGCCGTTTCGCGGCGTCGGCTCCCCCCTCCAGCGGTCGACAGGCCGGCAGCGTGTCGATCTCCCGGTCCATCAGAAAAATCTCGGCCCCGAACAGAGAAGGCAGGATCGCAGTGCCGTAGTTGCACCGCACGGCCAGCAGCGCCCCACTGCCCTCGGCCAAAGCCTTCGAGCACA
>CALMMH010001108.1 GCA_937868145.1 uncultured Phycisphaerales bacterium | reverse complement strand
GGAGTCCTTCCGGGAGAAAGGACCAAAGCGATGGGCCGTCGAGAAACACGAAAAAGCAACGGCACAGCGGCGGGAGAAAATCCCGGCGGTTTCACGCTCATTGAGCTGCTGGTGGTGATCTCGGTGATCGCGGTGCTGATGGCGGTTCTGCTGCCGGCCCTGAGCCGGGCGAGACAGCAGGCCAGGGTCGTGGCGTGCCAGGCGAACCTCAGGCAGTGGGGCTTGGCGCTCAATCTGTACGCACAGGACAATGAAGGCCGTCTTCCGAAAGACTCCATATTCCTGATCCGCGGAGCGGCGATGACAGGCCAGGAGGACCTCTCAGGCAAAGGGGGCAGCTACCTGGGCTTTCACACGCAGGGCATGGCGCTGTGCCCCTCGGCCACGAAATCCATCGTGCCGGACCCATGCCATCCATCGTCCTTCACCGCATCGGGCTCGTCCGTGAAGTACGCCGGCATTGGCGGGGACACGTTCAATGCCTGGACGATCACCTCGCCGGAACCTGCGTTCCGAGCCAGCTATGGATTCAACGGGTGGGTGTTTTCCAATCTCTCCGGCGATCGGAGGTCTTTGTGGTATCCATCTGTAGATGTTCTGGCGGTCAAGAACCGGGCGAGCATCCCCGTGCTTCTTGACGCCACAAGGCCGGGCCAGAGCCCCGATGACGAGTTTGGCGCTCCGCCTATAAGCTTCTTCTGCATCGACCGTCACTTGGCGTGCGTGAACGGGTTGTTTCTCGACTGGTCCGTGCGGCGAGTAGGACTCAAGGAACTGTGGACGCTGAAATGGCACCAGAGCTTCAACACGGCCAACAGGTGGACGCTGGCCGGCGGTGTAAAGCCGGAGGACTGGCCCGAGTGGATGAGGAGTTTCAAGGACTACTGAGTTCAAGTCTCGAACTCCGGAATTCCCCGGAACTCCTCCCCCGCTCAGCGGAGCGTGTCACGCGCTTCCGGCGTGACGGGAATGCCCGGGGGTTGACATGACGCTGTCCCGGTCCGACAATGAAGGGCCAAGGAACAGGACGTGACTGTTCTTCTTCAATACGGTGCGACCACGGGAGAACCGATGAATCGATGCAAGTGCTTGCCGCCGAGCAGGATCGCCCTGGTCTGCTCGGTGTGTCTGGCGGGCTGTTCGGCTATCCGGCCGGTCGCCAAAGATCCCCTGCCCGCGTTCGTTCCCGGGGCGACGGTTCTTTTCCAGGGTGATTCGATCACGGATGGAAACCGCGGGCGAAGGAACGATCTCAACCATATCCTGGGCCATGGATATCAGGCGCTCATCGCTTCCCGGTTCGGCGCTGATCTGCCGGAACGAAACCTGCTCTTCATCAATCGCGGCATCAGCGGCAACCGGGTCTCCGATCTGCTGGGACGTTGGCGGACGGACGCCATCGATCTCAAACCCGACATCCTCAGCATTCTCATCGGCGTGAACGATCTGAATTCCGGCGTGTCCGTCGAGGAGTACGAGCGGCAGTACGACCAACTGCTCGGCGACACGGTCAGAGCTCTGCCCCAGGTCAAGCTGGTGCTCGGCGAGCCCTTCGGCCTGCCGGTGGGCGGCAAGAAGGACAACTGGGCGACCTATCGCGCCGACCTGGCGACGCGCCAGGCGATTGTCGCCAAACTGGCTGCGAAGTACCATGCGCCGGTCGTGCACTTCCAGAGAGTCTTTGACGACGCGGCCCGACGGGCGCCCGCCGATTACTGGATCTGGGATGGCGTCCACCCGACGTACGCCGGTCACCAGTTGATGGCGGACGAGTGGGTCCGCACGGTGAGGGACTATTGGCCTGAGCCTTGATCGATCCCGTTCCACGCCGGGGCGAGTCGCACGGAATCCATCCCCATCCGACACAGTTTTCTGGTGTCGCAGGGGCTGAAGACGCTGTACACTCTCGGTGCAGAGTCTCCGCGACGAACTCGAAACGGTACGATCCATAAGGAGTGGTCGGCATGCGTGCGCAGCAGCTTTTCGTTGGTCTTCTGGCGTCGATGATTGTCGCGACCGCGGCGTTCGGATCGCAGACGCGTCACTCGTTCGCGTTCGGCGGGCAGGAATTTCTCCTGGCCGGCAAGCCCTTCCAGATCATCGGCGGCGAGATCCACCCGGCCCGCGTCCCGCG
>CALMMH010001107.1 GCA_937868145.1 uncultured Phycisphaerales bacterium | reverse complement strand
TACGCGGATCTGGTGGCGAGCGAGCCTTCCGTCTGGAAAGGCGAGGAGACTCGCTGGGAGCAGTACGATCGCGAGGTCTTCGAGCAGCCCGAGACGGTGGGAAGGTGTCTTTTCCTCACCCGCCTGGACGGCGTGCTTGTCGGCTTCGCCTCGTGGGATCCACGGCAGAAGCCTCGCGTCGGGATCGTAGGACACAATTGCGTGCTGCCTGAATTTCGCGGAAGAGGGCTGGGCCGAGAGCAGATCAGGGAGGTCTTGCGCCGATTCAAAGCCCTGGGGATTCAGACCGCCCGCGCGACGACCTGCGACCATCCCTTCTTCACGCCGGCCCAACGCACGTACGAAGCGTGCGGATTTCGCCAAGTCCGGCGGACGCCCTCGGATCTCTATCCCGGTCGAGCGAACATCGAATATGAGTTGTCCCTCGAACAGTGAAATCCAGACCAGAATGATCAGTCGCTGGTCTGTTATGGTCTCTGTTCGAGCATCCGATCGAGTTCCGCCGGGTTGAAGCCTTCCGCGGTGACTGTGCGGCCGCTGTCGCTGAGGACCAGCCAAGGCAGCGACTTGACGGACCACGCGAAGAAGACCTCGTCTTTGTCGCCTTGAATCGTCCCCACCGGGAACGCAAGTTGATTCTGCCTGGCCCATGTTTGCAGAGCATCGCCATCACCGGTCGAAACGTTCACGGCGGCGATTGTCACGCCCCTGGCGACGAGGCTCTCGGCCTGCCGGGCCAGTTGCATGACGCAACTCCGCGACGGCCTCTGCTCCCAGTCGAAGAAACACACGAGCGTTCTCTTGTCCTTGATCCGCTCAGGGGGCAGGTCGATCTTAACGCCGTTGAAGTCCGGCAGGCGGCTGCCTGCGAGCGGCGTCGCCTTCGCGGGGTCCGTCCGGATCACCAGCTCGAAATCCTCGATCAAATCGCCTTTGTCGAACAGGATGGTCTCGGACGTTTCACCGAAAGAGATCCGCCAACTGCGCGGGATGAACAAGGGTTTCTCGTGGTTCTCGCGCGTCAGGGTGCTCAGATGCTCGAACCGGAACCGGCCTTCCGTATCGGTCACTGCCGTTTGGTCGCGGTCGAATCCCAGGTGCGAAAACGACATGCGGCTGGTCTGTTCGAGTGTCACCTCAGCCTGTGGAATGGGTACTTTTCGGCCGTTGGAAATTCGCACGAGCCTTCCGACCACCGTTCCGCCCGCCGGGAGCGTCACGACCAGATCCTTCTTGCCGACCGGCACATCGTAGACGACGATTGCGGCTGCCTTGTCCGGCGAGAACAGCAGGTTGTACTCGCCGTCTTCCGCAATTTCGATCGCGAAGCCACCGTGGGCGTCGGTGGTGGCCCCCATCTCACGGAAGTCGGAATATGTCCAGGTCGCTCTGCCCTCCCGCAGGGTCTTGTGGCACCGCACGCGGACCGGCACGCCCGCGACGGGATCGCCGGTCTCGTCGACGACTCTGCCGGCGATCGCCTTCGCCGCCGTTGCGAGGATCTGCTCGCAGCTTCTGCCGCTCACCCGCTGAATGAAGGAGGAGCGGCGTCCCGCTCTCGCTACAATCGTGACGCCTTCGCTGCCCGCCTCCGTCAGGGCGAAGGACTCGAGTCTCTTTTCGCTGCGGCCGGCGGTCGCCTCGATGTTGACCAGTCCGGCGCAGACCCCGTCGAGAGTGAACCGCCCCTCGGCGTCGGCCTGTGTCCGCACGCGGTCGGGTTGTCCATCGCCATAGACGTTGAGCGAGGCATAGCCCACCGGATGGCCGTCGATGTCCACCACCCGTCCGGAGACGGACAGGTTCCCCGGCATGAGCGTCAGCACGCCGATGTCGATCCTGTTGTCTACCGCGTCAGTGGCATCGATTTGCTCGCTCCTCTTGCCGCCGTACCCGTCCGCGGCGACGTAGATGCCGTACTTGCGTCCGCGCGGCAAAGCACGCACTTCGAAAGTCCCATTGGAGTCGGTTTGCGCGACGCCTTGACCCAACGAAGCGGTCCAATGGAAAGCGGATAGCTCCAGATCGACCCTTGCGCCGGGTATTCCCTTGCCGTTGGGGTCCGCTGTCCGGCCCGTGAGGATGACGCCCGGTGCGAGTCCTACGATGAGCCCGTCCGTTTCATCATCGAGTTCAACCGCGGCGGCGAGGTTCCGCTGTTCGTGCCGGGCCACCAGGCAGCAGGACATGCCGTCGGTGACCCAGGCCGGCCGGGCCCAGGCGATGTCGAATCTGCCGTTCGAATCCGATGTCCCATCCGCCGGATCGCCGGGCAGTATTCGGATCTTGACGTTCGCGGCTGGCTGTCCTTCGGAGTCCTGTACGATGCCGGAGACGCTCGGAGCCTGTTTGCCTTGCCCGCTCTCGGCACGCGCGACCTGGACTGTGAAGACGCTCGACAGAATCGCTGTCAAACAAACAAGCACGCCCACAATTTCGGTAGTCCGCTTCATGTTTTCCTCCGCTTCAATTCCCGCTTTTTTGCCTGGAACGCACACAATGTAGCTAAGGGGCGATCTTGACTTTCGCCAGGTAGATGCTCGTCTTGCCTTCGTGGCCGGAGTAGTAGCTCACGTAGAGCGTGCCGTCGTGCCAGACGAGGCCGGGGTAGCTCGTGTCCCTGCCGCTGGGGAGCTTCAAGATCTCTGTCATCTTACGCTCGTCCACGTCGAGTTGGCACAGCGACGTGTGGACGCCGCCTTGGTGCATCCGGCCGGCGGCGACCCATTGGCCGCTCGGCAGTTGAATGAAGTTCGGGCCGCCGAAGCCGCTGAACTCGGTTCCGAGATCGTGCCAGGTCCATTTCGTGAAGTCGCCGCTGCTGACGCCGAGGATCGCGCTGTAGGGACCGTCGTCGTCTTTGTCCCGGCGAACCAGTGCATAGCAGGTTCCGTTGGAGTCGAACCGCAGGGCAGTCTCGTTCGGAAAGCCTTCGCCGTAGAGTTTCTCGACGAGCGGTTTGAAGGCAATCCCGTCTTCGGTCACGAGCAAGCTCAAGTATCGCTCGCCGGCCCCCGCGGCGTAGGAGACGCCGTAGGCCTTGCCCTTGTGCCAGGTTGCCGACCACAGCCACCGGCCGGGCTCGGCGACGATCTGCGGCGTGGTCCACTCGACGCCGTCCTTGGAGAACGCGACGAATGAGCCG
>CALMMH010001106.1 GCA_937868145.1 uncultured Phycisphaerales bacterium | reverse complement strand
CCGCACGGGACTCTCTCCGATCGAGTGGCGGCAGGCCCGCCAGTATCAGGGCTTCATCGACATGCTGTCTGGAGCTCCCGCCGCGACGGTCGAGGACCGCACCATGCTCGACATCGCCGAGGTCCGGCGCAATCAGCTCTGGGCCAAGGCGGCAAGCGTCCCGGGACTGCCGGACGACGATCGCGAGGCCCTGGCCTTGAGCCTGCCCGTCGTGACGACCCCCGATAGCCCCAAGCTCACCCTGCAGGACGCCACAGCTCTGCAAAAGACAATCCAATCGACAGAGCGTCAGGCCGAAACCGTTGTTACGAGCATGTTGAGCGACCTGTATGTCTACACAACCTCGGAGGGAGCCGCTCTGGCGGGAGAAGCGATGGTCAAACGGGTGCTCGACGAGGATGCGGCCGACCGCTTCGGCGATTTCCTCGGCGTCTCGAAGATCGCCCTGACCACCGCCCAGGACGGGGTCTCCAGCGGCGTCGCCGCCACGGCGGATTTCTTCATCGGCAAGATCCCCATCCCCCAGGCGACCCTGGCGGTCTCGGGCGGACGCCAATACGCCAACGTCGCGTTCCAGGTCCAGTCCAAGTTCATGGTCGACGCGATGAAGGTCGCGGGCGCGGACTTCGACGTCCAGGAGTTCTGGCGCAATTTCAAAAAAGAGCTCGGCACCGGACAGAAAGCCGTCATGGAGTTCGTTTCGTATGGTCCGCAGAATTGATTTGCCGTTGATCCTATGCATCGCCCTGCTGACGACCCTGGGCACAGCAGAAGACCTGGTCATCGAGTCGCTTGACTCGATCTCCGTGCCGGACGTCACCCTGGCGCTTCCCGCGGACAGCAAGGTCAAGATCCGCTGGGTCTGCCCGCCGCAGGACGCCAACCAGGTTTCCCAGGCCCGCTGGTATGACGTCCGCTTTGCCGTGGATGCCTCCGGAAGGCCGTGGCTGGGCGTGCCCTACGAGAATCTTGTGCTGAGTCCGACCCGGCAATACCGTTTCTCGCTCTCGCATCCCTTCTCGAATCTGGTGTGCCTGGACAACGGCGCCCTGCTGTTCCAGACCGAGCGCGACTTGGGTTTTCTCGCCCCGACCGACCAGCCGGAAGTTCGCGACGCCAATGCGGTCCTTCCGTTTCAACCGATGGTGAGCCTGCCGCTGCCTGCCTGCACCGTCCACCCCGGCACAGGCGATTGCCTTTACGTAGCGGGCCCCGGCCCGAGTGGCAACCATGAAGTCTATCTGCTCGAGCCGCAAAGAGGCCCCTCCGGCGGCAAGAGAACCCTGCGAAGTTTCCGCAAGGTGTTCGAATGCCCCGACCCCATCTATGCTGTGACGGGCGACGGCGACGTTACGTTCGCGGCCTTCGGACACGTGATCGCCCGAATCGGCCGGCCCGGCCGGACCGAGCCTGAATTGATCGTGCATCTGACCAACGAATTCACGGACCTGGCCTATCTGCCCGGAACAGGGCTGTTCTACGCCACCCGGACCGGCGTCGGCATCGCCACCGACGACGGCGGGGCCTGGGATTTCCTCCGCGGCTACGGCGCTCAAATCGAGCTGCGAGACGGGACCCTGTATCTGTTTCTGGAAGGAACGCTGAGCGTGCTCGCTTTCGACAACGCGGCCGACCTCGCGCGGCGCAGACTCGACGGGGCCACCGCCAGTCCGTCGCCCACGCCGGCCGTGAAGGTCACCGATTTGCGGTTCTTCGCGCCGGGCCAGGGTCCTGACGGCAACGATCTGTTCGCCACCGAGTTCGACAACACGAAAGTCTCCAAGATCAGCGCCTGGATTTGCGTCAAGCCCACGCGTAAACTCGAGGAAAAGACCCTCATCACAACCCTGTGGACCCATGGGCAGAATTCCTACGCATCCAACCTACTGTACGACCTGACCGGCGACTCGTACCCGTCTGATTACGAGAGCGCCGAATACCCCTGCCCTTGGGAACCGCAGGAGAAGGACAACTACCGCCCGGGCCGGTATACGGTACAAGTCCTGATCGACGGCGTCGAGGCGGCCAGCGCATCCTGCGAAGTCCGCGGCAAGTCTTCCCTGGTCCAAGCCGTGCTGGAGGAAGACCTGCCGACGGTCAGGAAGCTGCTGGAGGAAGGGGCAGACCCCAATCAGCGAGATCCGGGATTCTCCGACAACACCGCGCTGGCCTGGGCAGCCACAGGGGACGTCCTCGCAGTGGAGCTTCTGCTCGAGCATGGAGCCCCGGTCAACGCCCGGAACAACCGGGGCGAAACGCCTCTATCGCAGGTGAAGTACTCCGACAGCCCTGCCGCGGCGGCCGAGATCGCGGCGATGTTGCTCCGGCACGGCGCCGATGTCAACGCAGCCAACGCCTATGGCACCCCCCCGCTGTTCGACATCGCCCGATTCGGCCTGCCCGAGGTGGTCGAGCTGCTGCTCAAACACGGGGCCAATGTCAACGCGACCCGCAAGAGCGAAGACAATGAAATGCCCCTGGTTGTGGACCTGCTCCTCACACAGAATGCCACGTCGCAATCCGCCCGAACGTTGGAGCTGTTGCTGACGTACGGCGCCAATCCGAATGCCAAGGACACCTCCCGGGGCTATTCGGCGCTGCACGCAGTCATCGAGAACCCCGAGCCGCAGCTCGTCCAGATCCTGCTCGGTCACGGGGCCTCGCACGAGGAGCCCGACGGGCTCAGCAGTCCCCTGCTGATCGCCCTGCAAACCTATCTGAAAGCCGTGTCGACAAACCGAGTCAAGGCCCAGAAGGCCAAGGACGTCGTCGCGATTCTCCTGCAACGCGGGGCACAGCTCCGACGGGAGGAAGAGCCGATTGTCGCAGACGCCCGCCTGCATCCCTGGCTGGATCAGGAATTGATCTTGGAGATCCTCAAACGGAACGATCAGGTCGTGCTCGACACCACGGACAGTTCGGCCCCCGCGGTCCAGCGAATGGTCGTCAACCGGCTGATCGAGATGGCCATCGCCCAGGCCGCCGCCGCGACCGCCAACGACGGCTACAACGCCGCGCTGGCCCTGTGCGATCAGGCCAAGACCCGCGTCGAATCCTGGCAAATGGCAGCCCAGTGCCCCCTGGTCTACTACAACACGGGTCTGCTCTATCGCCACCTCGGCCAGATCCCCGCCGCGAAGGAGAA
>CALMMH010001105.1 GCA_937868145.1 uncultured Phycisphaerales bacterium | reverse complement strand
CCTACCCGCCCGGGTGGGATTTCCTCTGCGAAGAAGACCGCTCGGACATCGCAGAGAAGATGGCGCTGGCTATCGGCCCCTACCTGACGTACACGATGGTGACCTGGCACGAAATCACCACCTGGTACGGCTACAAGTGCATGGCGATTCCCGTCGAGTACGACTCGGCGTTCAGTTGGGAGGACTCGTACTCGAACCTGTTGGGCACGATCATCGCGGTGCGGGCCCTCCAGGACAAGAAACACTCCTACAACAAGGCCGTAACCCTCGCCATCGACGAGGAAATGCAGAAACTGGGCATCCTGTCGTCGGCCCGCAAGGCCCGCGCGACCAGCAAGTCCATGAAGGGCAAGTGGTATACCGGCACCTTCGTCCTGGCGTTCGACATGAAGAAACGAAACTTCGACATCGGGCTCGACGACGGGTACGTCACGCCGACCCTGGTGCCGCGCGTGTCGCAGTGCCCCGACGCCGAGCCGCTCTCGTACCCGATTCCCACTCTCGATGTCCTGAGCGAATACGGATTCTCCCTGAAACATGAGATCGAGCCCCGCGAATGGGAGAAGGCCAAGATCCTCCGCATCGCGTTCGGCGACAAACCCCAGAAGCGGATCGACCCGCAGGTCCACATGGCCATCATCATGAACCACATCCAGCGGGAAGCGGCGGCCAAGTACGGCCCCGAATACGATCCCGACAATCAGCGAGAGCTGCAGTACGTCTACACAGGCGAATAAGCTCCATTTACTATTTGCCGTTTCCCGTTTACTATGGCATGTGATCTGTGCTCGTTCGTCTGCGGCACAGACCGCAAATGGCGAATCCCTCCGGCTTGCCGGAATTGAACAAGGTTTGAGAAACATCATGAAGAACGGTTTTGCGGCATGGATGTGGTCGTTTCTGGTTCTGCCCCTGTTGACGATCGGAACGGTGGGGTGCGGGATGATCCCCGACAAGGGCCTGCGCGGGCCCGCCAGCGAGGTGGTGGTTCACGGAATGAACTTCGGACCTCGCATTCGGTATGGGGCCTACCCCAGCTCGATCATCGGGACCCCTTGGGCCGGAAGCAAGCTCGGAACCCACGGGTACTACTTCCGTCTGTCGGAGAAAGACGGCATCGCCTACGCCTGTCGCGCCGGACACGTCGACATCATGCACGTCCGCATCGCCGCCGACTGGACCGCGTACCTGACGGGCGAGAGCTACAAGCACATCATGAAAGGCGACCCCGCCTTCTCGTACAAACTGTTCGTGGACCGGTCGAGAAACCACGTGCGGATCTCCTATCCCGAGAACTGGCAAAGCCTCTCGAAGGATGAGCGGAGCCGAATCGCTCGCGAGGTGGCCCTGGCGATGGGCCCTTACCTGACCTTCACCATGGTCACCTGGCACGAGATCATCACCTGGTACGGCTTCCAGTGCATCGGCCTGCCCACGGAATATGCATCCGCGTTCAGTTGGGAAGACACCTACTCCAACCTCGTGGGCACAAGACTTGCGACGAAGGCCCTGCGGGACACGGAACACACCTACAACGAGGCCATGAAGATCGTTCTCGACGAGGAGATGGCCAAGCTCGGCGTCCAGCCGGCCAAGGTCTCCAAGCAGGCCAGCGAATCGGTCCACGGCTCCTGGTACACCGGGCGAGTCTCGATGTTCGTCAATCTCAAACGCCGGAACTTCGACATCGGCCTCGACGACGGCTGGGTCACGCCGGTCCTGCTGCCGAACGTGCCGGGCTGCGAAGAAGCCGAGCCCATCTCCTATCCGGTCCCCACGCTCGATATCCCGGCCAGGCACGGATTCACCGTGACGGTCGAGATCGAGCCGCGGGAGTGGGAAAAGAACAAAGTCCTCCGGATCGTGTACCCGGACAAGAAGGGAAAACGAATCATCCCCACAGAGCATTTCCCCACGATCATGGCCCAAATCCGCAAGGAAGGCGAGGCCAAGTACGGCGCCGAGATGGTCGCCGACCCGCCCGCCGCCAGGCCCTAGTGGCCGCCGGCTCAAATGCGATCGCGACATAGCTGCCTGTGACAGAAGTCGCGGGAGACCGGAGTCATTTCCCGCCGATTTCCCGGCCATATTCCCGGCATTTCGAGGAAAACAGGGACCGACAGAGGCGAGCCCTCTCTCGCAGTCCCTTTCCCGCGTTCCGTATCGGACCGAGCAGGTCTCCGCCCGTCGGATTATGGTTGTCACGACTCAAGTTTGCGATCTTAAGTGACGATAGTATAGGGACTTGGCGAATAATTCGGAATCTGGTTGATTTCGAACGGATCATGCGGTAGAATCTGGGGTCATGAAGCAAATGGTATTATAGGCCCTCTGGGCAATTTACACTCGCGGAGGAGTTGGCGGAGTAACACGCTCGTCATGATACATTAGCATATTCTCTCCCCGTCTTATGCATCGCAGCAGATCCCCCTGATCTACGTATGTCACGTAGCAGCAGCATTGAAGTACGGCAGTTATTGTAGGAGAACAGCAATGTTGAGAAAGTCGGTTCTTGTGGCGTTCTGTGCCTTGGTGGTGGGGCCCGCGTTGTCGGCCCTCGCCGGGCTGGATCCGGATCTGGTTGCGTGGTGGGCCCTGGATGAAGGCCAAGGCACCACGGCCTACGATGGGAGCGGCAAGGGGAACGACGCGACCGTCCAGACCGGAGCGACCTGGGTGGCAGGCAAGTTGGATGGCGGGTTGAAGCTCGGCAGCAGCAGCTATCTTTCCGGGCCGTATATCTCCTTGAACAACCGCAGCTTCACGATCGCCCTGTGGATCAATCCGATCCTCACCGGCGGCTCGCAAGTCCTCGTCGGCCAGGCCCAGACGGGAGCAACCAACCAGAGCATGCACTATCGCTTCGGCGGCGACAGCAGCACGGACGCGCCGGTTCGCGGCGTTCGCATGGGCTTCTACAGCAACGACCTCGATTCGCCCGCCCAACTCTTCAAAGACAACACGTGGTATCATGTGACCTTCTACTATAACTACGAGACCCAGGTCCGAAGGATCTTCGTGGACGGCGTGAAGGTCGCAGAAGGCACCGGGGTCGCTGCCTACGCCGGCACTTCCGGCAACACCACGATCGGCTACTGGGCCACCGACGGCGCCCAGCTCTTCACCGGCACGATTGACGACGTTCAGATCTATCACAGAGCCCTGACCGACTCTGAGATCACCGGCATCATGCTGGGTTTGATGGACCGCTCCAAGGCCCAGAATCCCGTCCCGGAAGATGAGACGGTCGACGTGACTCTCGATACCGTGATGAGCTGGGAAGCCGGCGAGTCCGCCGCGACGCACGATGTGTATCTCGGCACGAGCCTCGAGGATGTCAACAGCGCCAGCCGAAGCAATTCGATGGGTCTCCTGATCAGCCAGGGCCAGACGAGCCTTTCCTACGCCCCGACCGACCTCGAGTACGGCCAGACCTACTACTGGAGAGTCGATGAAGTGAACGCCTCCCCGGACAACACCATCTTCAAGGGCGACATCTGGAGCTTCACGGCCGAGACATTCGCCTACCCGGTCACCCCGGTGACGGTCACCGCGTCCAGCTTCCAGGCCGGCATGGAGCCCGTGAACACGATCAACGGCTCGGGCCTCAGCGCAGCCGACGAGCACTCCACCGAGCTCAAGCAGATGTGGATGACCACCGGCACGGCCAAGCCCGACTGGATCCAGTACGAGTTCGCCGGCGTCGAGAAGCTCGATGAGATGTGGGTGTGGAACTCCAACCAGATCCTCGAGAGCTTCCTGGGCTTCGGCGCCAAGAGCGTCGCGGTCGAGTACTCCCTCGACGGCCAGACCTGGACCACGCTGGAAGGCGTGACCGAGTTCGCCAAGGCGACCAGCTCGCCCACGTACACGCACAACACGACCGTCGATTTCGGCGGCGCGATGGCCAAGTACGTCAAGATCACGATCAACAACAACTGGGGCGGCGCCGTGCCGCAGACCGGTTTGGCTGAAATTCGGTTCTTCTATGTGCCGGTCAAGGCGTTCGAGCCTGCTCCGGTTGCTGCAGCCACGGCCGCCAGCGTAAGCACCGAGCTCCAGTGGCGTCCCGGCCGCGAGGCCACTTCGCACAAGGTGTACATCGGCGCCGACAGCAACGCCGTGGCCGAAGGAACGGTGACCGCCGCAACGACGACCGAGCACGCCTACACCCCTGCTTCCCTGGATTTCGCGACCACCTACTTCTGGAAGGTCGATGAAGTCGGCGACGCCGGCACGTACGCAGGCGACGTCTGGAGCTTCACCACGGAAGAGTATGCGGTCCTCGACAACTTCGAGGCCTACAACGACGACGACAACCGCATCTACGACTCCTGGGTGGACGGTCTGACCACGCAAGCCAGCGGCTCGCAGGTCGGCTACGACGAGTCGCCGTTCGCCGAAAAGAGCATCATTCACGGCGGCGTCCAGTCCATGCCCATGATGTACGACAACTCGGCCTCGCCGTACTACTCGGAAGCCGAGATGACGTTCGACACGCCGAAGAACCTGACCGTCAGCGGAGCCGAGAATCTCTCGGTCTACTACCGCGGCGTCGCTCCGTCGTTCGCGCAGACCGCCTCCGGCAGCATCCTGATGAACGGCGTCGGCGCCGACGTCTGGGGCACGAGCGACCAGTTCCGCTTCGCCTACAAGAGCCTCAGCGGCAACGGCTCGATCGTCGCCCGCGTCCACAGCCTCTATGAGAGCAACGCCTGGGCGAAGGCCGGCGTCATGATTCGTCAGAACACCGACCCCGGCTCGACCCACGCCTTCATGGCGATGACACCGCCCAGCGCCGCCAACGGCGCCAGCTTCCAGCGGCGACTGGCCGCCGGCGGCGATTCCTCCAACACCGATGCCACTGCGGCGATGGGCGTGACCAAGCCGTATTGGGTGAAGGTCGATCGCACGGGCGACAAGTTCTCGACCTACCTCTCGCCGGACGGCGTCACCTGGACCCAGTTGGGCGATCCCCAGACGATCACGATGACCGGTTCGGTCCTGATCGGTTTGGCGGTGTGCAGCCATGATGCAGCGATTGTGACCGGCGCGGAGTTCTCCGACGTCAAGACGACCGGCAGCGTCACCGGCGATTGGCAGATCGCGGAGATCGGCCTGGCGCAGCAGGAAGGCAACTCGGCCGAACCCGTCTATGTCACGGTCAAAGACAGCTCCGGCAAGAGCACGACCGTCGTGAGCCCGGATGCGTTCGCAACCGCTCGCAGCGGTTGGCAAGAGTGCACGATTCCGCTGACCACGTTCACCGCAGCCGGCGTGAAAATGACGGCCGTCAAGTCGATCGTGATCGGCGTCGGCAACCGGACCAGCCCGACCGCGGGCGGGATCGGCATCATTTACGTCGACGACCTCGGGTTCGGCACTCCGCTCCCGTAAGGTTCGGCGAAATGAAGCGTCGTGCCGTCCGCAAGAGGCATGATGTGTCGGGAAACACAAAGCGGGGCCTCGTCCAACGACGGGGCCCCGCTTCTTTTCTGCGCGGCCGCAGGAGATGCCCCCGCATAACGCCCCGTCTCGCACCCGGGGCATGACCGGATTGACCTCATTGACCTTATTGACGGTGGGGTCGGCAGCGTCAATGAGGTCAATGGGGTCAATGAGGTCCCCAAGAGGAGCGTCGCCCGACATCCGGGACCTCCTGAATTCCGTGGAGCACCTTCTCTTCTTGCGATGCCTCGCGCCGGATTTCGTATCTCCGCGGCTGTGCGGCTTCTCACTTCAGCGAGATCCAGTCCAGATGCACGGCCCCGCTCCTGGCCAGGATCTTGAGCCGGTTGTCGCCCTGCGACAGAGACAGGGCCGTCAGCGGAATCTCCGTCCAGTCGCCCTGGGAGATGGTCGCGTCCTGTGTGCGGCCGCCGAGGCTCACCGCGACGACGGATGTCCCGCCATCAGCTTTCGCTCTCAGAACCGCGGCGCAGTCGCGGGCCGTCAGACTGCGAATCGCATACGCGGTCCATTCTCCCTCGCCGAGCCGGATCCCCTGCTGCGACCCGCCCCGGCCGCCGCCTTCGATCGATTCGACGATCACCGGCTCGGACACCCGGTACAGTTTCGATCGCTGGGAGACGTCTTTGACGAAATACGACTGGTTCGGACCTTCGTGACCGTAGTTCTCCGCTTCGACGCGTCCAGGCACCCGGCGGAACATCGCATTGACCACATCCGGATGCATCACGCAGTTTTCGAGACGGATGTTCTCAAGCAACTCATCGAAGGCCTTTTGGGCTTGTTCGACGGAGGGTTTGGCCTCGCCCCGGGAATACGCCTGAACGGCGTCCCAGCCCTGCGGAGCCTTGATCGAGCACGGCCCGTTCGACGCCTCCATCTTCTTCCACGGCCAGAACGACCAGCCGATGTTGTGGGCCTCGAAATACTGCATCGTCGCCCAGTAGATGACGTTGTCCTTCTCCCCGGTCTCGCCCACCCACACCGGTGCGCTCAGCGTCTTGCGGCGTTCGACGAAGCGGCTGATGTCGTTGAGCTGCGTCGGCCGAGCCCAGCAGTAATAATGAAACTGATAGAACAGGTTGTCGTCGAAGGGCGTCGTGAAGACGGACCAGTCGTTGGCCCAGTCCGCCCCTTCCAGGGTGATCATGTGCCGCTTGTCGACCTGACGAATCGCGGCGGTGATGCGTTTGTAGAGGGGCTCGAGCTCGCTCTTGTACTTCTCGGCGGCTCCCGTGCGCTGCGGCAGCGGCTCGTTCAGCAGATCGTACGCCGCGACCGTGGGCTCATTCTTGTAGCGATTGGCGATCTTCACCCACAGATCGACGAGCCGATCCTGGTTTCTCGCGTCCATGAACAAGCCTGGTTCGTCGGCCGGGCTGTCGTCGATGTTCGCTCCGGTCTGGCCGCCCGGCGCGCCGTGCATGTCGATGATCACGTAGAGGTTGTGCGTGCGGCACCAACTCACGAGATTGTCGAGCAGCTGAAATCCTTCCTCGACGGGAACGGCGTCGTCGCCCTCGGTCAGGAACAGGCGGGCGTTGAGGGCCGGCCGCACGGAGTTGAAGCCGAACTCCGCGATCTTCGCGATGTCGGCTTCGGTGATGTAATTCTTGCGGAATTCCGACCAGAAGCGGGCTCCGTTCTCCGGCCCGATCAGATCGCTGACGAGCTTTTCGATCTTGCGGGGTCGGTCCCCCTGGTCGCCAAACCGCCACATGTAGCCCTCGGGCAGCATCCAGTTGCCCAGGCCGACGCCCTGGAGCAGGACCTTGCGGCCGTTCTGGTCGACCATGTCCTGTCCCTGCGTGCGAAGAAACGTCCGTTCGCCGCGGGCCGCCGAAGAACCCAGAGCCGCCGCGAGCGCCATGCCGAGAGCTACGATCCTCATCCGATTCATACCGGTGTCTCCTTATCCGCGAACCCCGTACACAATCGACTCCCGCCATGCGGAGTCTCCGCGGGACATGATAGCTCGGACGTCGCGCCGCGTCCAACAAACGGACATGACGCCCGGTCCCGCACCCAGTTCATGACCGCATTGACCCCATTGACCGGATTGACGCTGCTGACCCTGCTGTCAATAAGGTCAATGGAGTCAATGCGGTCCCAAAGAGGAGCGTCGCCGCGACGTCCGTGACCTCCTGAATTCGGTGAAGGACCAAAAGAAAAGGGGCGTGAGCGAGTCTCAGTCGCTCACGCCCCTTGAATTGGCGTTCGTGCGATACGGCCGGCCGAACGGCCGCGCCGGGTGTTATTTCTTTTCTTTGGTCTCGACCTTGATTTCAGCCGAATCGTCCGACTTATCCACAACAGTCACGACGGTCGTGGGGCTGGTGAAGAGCTGGAAGGACATGTCCTCGATCACGCCGGCGGGGTCGAGAAGCCTCGTCCAGGTCGCCGACGCGCCCGGATTGGTGGAGGTCGTGACCACGGCGCCTTCGTTCCTGCCGGCGCCGGCCAGCACAAGCATCTCGTCGGCCGTCAGAGCGGCCTTGTAGACGCGAACGTCGTCGATCAAGCCGTCGAAGTACTCGTCGTCGACCGATCCGCGGGCGCCGATGATCAGCGTCGCCTGCGTCGGCGAGACGAAGCCCTTCTGGTGGGTCGCGGTCGCTTCCAACACGCCGTCGACGTAAATCTTCATCGCCTGGGTGGCGGTGTCGAAAACGCCCGCCACGTGGTACCACTGATTCGCCTTCAGGGAATCGACAGACTGCCAGGTGTTCTGGCCCACGCGGAAGTGGACGCGGCCCTGGTTGTCGAGCCACAGACCGAACCGGTTTCCGTTCAGGCTGTCGCGGTCGTACTCGACGATTCCGCGGTATTGTCCGATGGTCTCGTGCGGATAGATCCAGGCGGAGACGGAGAACGACGCCGGAGCGAAGTTGAATCCCGCGGGCCTCTCGACCTTGACGTAGTCGCCGCGGCCGTCGAACTCCAGCGCGCCGCCGAGCCAGCCGCCGGAGGAACGCCAGACGGGATTGCCGAACACCGTGCCGTCGTTGCCGTTGCCCGAGCTGTCGGACGCGACCGTGCCTTCGGTCTCATCGAGCTTCCAATGCCCCAGAGGCGAGAGGCCATTGAGGCCCCACGCGGCGTACGCGTGATTCGTCCAGCCCCAGGGGTAGACGATGGTCTTGCTGTTCTTGTAGACCGCCACAACGCTCAACCAGAGCACGTTGTTCTCGCCGTCCTGGCGGTACCAGTTCTCCTCGGGGAGGCGGACCGTGTAGCGGTACACCGGCTCGAATCCCTGCACGGACGAGCTGGTCGGCTCGGGGTCTTTGTCGAAGCCGACAAAGACCTCTTCGAAGTCGCTGGCCTGGTACTCCCACAGCTTGCGGCCGGGCGTGCCGAAATCTTTCGAGTTGCTCGGGTCCGGGTCGGGAACATCCGACCACAAGGACAGGAGGAAGTAGTCCGGCTGCCTCGGGGCGGTCATCTGTCCGTCTTCGCAAGGCAGATAGCCATAGCCTATGTACGAACCCCACCAGGCAAAGCCGGTGATCGGGTTCGAGGTGGTGCATCGCCAGTCGTCGGCCACGGTCCGGCGGGCCGTCAACGTGGACTTCCCGGTCGCCAGGGACTGCTCGTCCTCGTAGTAAGGCCAGTCCCGAAGACCGGTGAACGCCTGCTCCCACTTGATATAGCTCGGGTCCGTGCCCAGCTCGAAGGCCAGGTCGTACGCCTCCACTTCATCTCGGAGCAGCGAGTTCTCGATCGGCTGGACCGTCGCGGAATCCAGCACCAATCCGGCACGAAGGTCGTTGCTGCGGTATTCGGCCGTCACGGCGCCATCCGACCCGGGCTGGGGACGGGTCGTCCAAGCCCAGGGGTATTCAGGGTCAGACACGCCGGTGTAGACTGCGGTGATGCTGATCCAGAACACGCGGTCCTCGGTGCTGTCCACGTATCGATCCTGAGCGAAGCACTCATCCGATTCCAGATTCAGAACGTACCGGAACACGGAGTCCGACGATTCCTCGGGGAACTCGCAATATCCGGCCCGCTCCTCCTGGACTCGGCTTGCCGACACCGATACCACCCAGAGCAGCTCGCCGGGCCGGCCGAATTCGTAGCGGTCGTCGGCCGGAGTGTTGCTCCAAAAGCCGATCCGCCAGGCAGCAGGCTTGGCGCTCGGGGCTGCGGCGTCCGCCCAGCCCAAGTAGGAGCCCCACCAGGACACGAATGTCACAGGCATGTCGCCGATGCATTGGAAGTTGTCCGCTGCGAGACTCCAGAGTCCGGTGGCCGACGTGGACGTCCTGTTGACGTAGGCCGGCTCGCCCCACCCGCAGAAAACGGGCGTCTGCAGAGTCGGATCAGACTCGACGGGCGGCTGCGACCATTTCACGTTCACCAACGGCGGCAGAGCCACGAAAGTTTCCTGAACCTCAACCTGATAATCTTCCACCTCTCCATCCGAAGCCAGGCCGTTGTATCGCAGGCCGCGAATCGTGCTGAACCGGAACCGGGCGAACGTCTTGCCCACCGTCGCCCGCGCGGGCACTTCGATACTCAGGGTGTTGTCGCCGGCGGCCAGCGAGACGTCGGTGGCGACCTGTTCGCCGGAGTCGTCCCAGTCGCCGTCGCCGTTCCAGTCGATCCAGGCGCTCAGAGCCCCCTGCCGGGAGGCGGTGACCTGCACGGTGGCCGGCTCGCCCTGGACCAGTTCCGTCAGAAAAACCACGCCGTCTTCATCGTCGGTATCGGCCACGTCGTCGCCGGTGGCGTTTGCGTTGGGCTGGCCGTCGGTCTCCCCATCCACTCTCCGGCCCAGGTAGACGCCGGACACGATGGTGTGCCGGGCGCCGTTGCTGCTGAGCCGGGTCGGATAGGTCGAATTCGGAGCATCGCCGAAATCCACATCCTTCTGCGGCGTGCCCACGACGACGAGCGACAGATCCATCGCCTTGCCGGCGGACGGATGCCCGACCGGGTAGTTCATGGCTCTCCAGCCCAGAGTCGTGTTGTACCAGACGGCCTTGGCGCCGCTCTGGAGTTCCCGCTTGCTCGTCTTCCATCCGAACTGATACGTGGTGTCGTCGGAAGGAATCTCCACGATCTCGACCCAGTAGGTGGTCCCGAGCCTCATGGAGAACAGATCGTCGTCCTCATCGAAGCAGATGTTGTACTGGTAGACGCGTTTGTGATTCTCCGCGTCGTACAGCGCGGTGGTCGGTTCGTACCAGCCTTCCTCGATATTGCTGGCGACTTCGCTAACGTCATACCCGAATGGATCGACGTGTCCCGTCCAGAGCAGTTCGCCCGGCTTGTCCCACGAGGTGCTGCTGGTGGCCGCCTGGTTCGCGTAGATGTTGACCTCGAACTCCAAACGGTCGAGGCCGAGCTTGGGCCACACCTCGTCCTTGAAGGAACCCCAGAAATGGACCGCGGTGATCGATCCGTTCTGGGCGGCCACGAAGTCCTCCGCGAGGCTGGAGCCGGCCAGATCGACGTCGATCCCGGTGGTCTGCAAGTCGGGCAACTGGGCCCAATGCATCGCGTGCGCGTCATCCGTATCCCACGTGCAGAACGTCAGCCCTTCCTGGACGTGGAGCAGGTAATCCTCGGTTTCGCCGTCCAGGAAGACGCCGTCGCCGTTCCAGTTCCGGCTGACCTGCTGCTCGGTGATCGAGAAACGAACCCAGACATAGCCGTCGACCGGTCCGATGGCGAAATCCGACGGTCCCAGGTTCGACAGCGTTCCCTGATACCCGCTGGGGACGGGGAAGTTGACCAGGACGTGCTCGGGAACCTCCGCGTCGCCGCACAGGGACGAGCCTTCCCACACGCCGTCGTGATTCCAGTCGAACAGGACGTTCACGTACGCGGTCTTGCCGTCGGCGTTCTTGTTGTTGACCTGAATGTCGATGGTGGTGCCCCAGGAGGCGGTCAGACAGGCGTTCCCGAGGGACTCCAGTCCGCTGAACGTGATGGCGGTGACGGTCTGCGAGCCCCATTCGCTCTTGATCGTATACGCGCGGGGCTTGAGCAGGCCGGCGTCGCCGTCGCTGACGGTCTCGTCGCCATTGTAGAGGCCGCTTGAGGTCGAGCAGTTGCCGCCGTTGCCGTCGGCCTCGACGTCCACTTTGCCGCCGAAGTACATCCGGCCCTGGCTGCTGTGCTGAATCCAGGAGGACGGGCCTTCGCTGACACAGGTTGGGAACATGCCGACGACGCCGTCGTCCGGATACGCGATCACGCCCTCCGGGGCGTCGCCGAAATCGTAGCTTTCGGTCACGGTGATCGAATCGTCCTTCGAACCGCCCGCAGCGATCCCCCACCCTGCCGCCAAGGCTATCAGGACCACGACCGTCGTACGCCTGCTGAATACTTGCTCCAGCCAGCTCATGCTCTATCCTCTCAAGAAAATGACTCTGCCTACAATCCCATGAATCGACAACGAGCGGTTGACTGCGTTTCGAGGCGGGCACACGCACGAACCCCGGGTCGCGTCCGCCGATGCCGGCGCATGGACTTCTTCACGTCGTCCCAGTGGAATCGACTTGCGCAGCCTGCTGCTCAAGCAAAAAGTGCATCCCCGAAATGAAAATCACCTCACCACCCTGCATGACGCTTTTCTCCCACGATTCACTTGCCGGACGGCGCGGACGCAAAATCGGACGCCGCCTTATCGGACGGGCCTTAGGGGCCATCTGGAGCGACCCAGTGGCCCCACGGACCGCAATCATCCGACGACAAGATTATGTGCCCCATTGCGTCACGGATGTAACGGATTTGCGTGAGAATTCTTGATCGAACCCTCGAAATGGGAATCCTACACTGCGGTTATTGTGCAATATTTAACCAATTTGCGGCCAGTAGGGCTAATTCCTCATGATCGGCCGTCGTGGCAGGAGCCGGCAGAGCCGAGGTGCGACCTTCAAGATCCACGGGTACAAACGTGGTGAGTTGGAACGCCATGTCGATGGCGCTGAACTGGCGGTCGCGGATGGGGGTTCCCGTCTTCCACTGGGCTCCCAGCGTCGGCGGCCACGAGTCGTCCGACACAGGCACGATCGTGCTGAGAGAGGCGCCGCCGGAATTGGAGGCGGTCGTGCGGAGCTTCCAAGTCCACTCGTGCTCCGGCCCCTCTTCCGTCGGGTCGTACAGAGCCGCGATGCTCAACCAGTAAACCTTCGATCCGCCGGCCTCCGCGGTTGTCTCGCCAATCTCGAACCACTGATCCTGCGAAAGCAGCCGACTGAACAGGAAACACGTCCGACCCGGGTCGCTGCCGGTCGAAACCTCGCGGCCGGCGACCGCCCAAGTCCAATTCGTGCAGTACGTTTCCCAGATCAGGGTGCCCGGATGGGCGAAGGTGTCGAGGTCGTACGGCTGCGGATCGGGCACATCCGTCCAGATGCCGATGTGGAACGCCAACGGCATGTCCGGCGGGAGATAGGATTCGGTCCAGCCATTGAACGTGCCCCACCAGTGAATGCCGGTGACCGGTTCGCCCTCCACGGGCTGCCAGTCGTCGGCGGCGATCGTATGCAAGTGGAGAGCAGAGGAAACGCTCCCGGTCTCGAAGGCGCCGTCCTTGCTGTCGGTCGATCTCGACGGCGGCTGGGTCCACGTCAGGAGAGAGGCGCCGGACACCGCACGGGAATCGTAACTGGCGACGATCTGAATGCGGTAATCCTCGACCTCGCCGTCATCGGCAGGCCCGAAGCTGTCCAGCAGGCCTCGCGTGTTGAAACGGAATCTCGCGAACGTCCAGCCCGCGACGGCGTTGGCCGGCACCGGAAAGCTCAATTTGTTGACGCCTCGCCTCAGGACCTGGTCGATGAAGACCACATCCGGATCGGCATCGAATTGGCCGTTGTCGTCGAAATCGATCCACGCGTTGAGGTATCCATCCGTCGAGGCGGTCACCTCGAGAGTCGCCTCGGCGCCGACATGCAGGGTCGAAGTGAAAACGACGCCATCCTCATCCGCCAGCCCGAGGTTGTCCCCCGTCGCCGCCGCGTTGGGCTGTCCGTCGGACTCGCTGTCCACGGTGCTGCCCAGGAAGACGCCGGCGACGATCGAATGCCTTGCCCCGTCGCTGGCCCGCAAGGTCAGATAGCGTGCATCCGGCGCATCGCCGAAGTCGGTCCCGTTCGTGCCCGTGCGGGTGCACTGGTCGCACGTGGTGCCGACGCCCAGCCAATCGAAGGGGCTCGTGCAGTCCGCTTCGTCCGTCACGTAGCAGTAGCCGGTCTCATGATTGCAGCAGGCACCCGTCTGAGCCGCCTCGGAGCGACACTCATGGAACGCCCCGCGATAGATATACGCGTTGCGGGCCCGAATCTCGATGCAGACCCACTCGGGGTTGTAATCGGAGATCGTGCAACTGCGGATGGTCTCGGCGGTTCCCGTGACCACGCCTTCCACCGAGTAGACGCGTTCCCGCGACATGTACACGCTCTCTTCGCTGGTCGTGGGCATGTCGTCGCGTCCCGGCGGATAGCCGTGATTCAGTTTCGACCACGCCGCGGTCGTCCACCCGAAATAGGCGACGACCGAGGTCGATTTGGTCGAATCGACCGCCTTGGTGTAAACGTGGTAGTTCAGATACCCTTTGCGGTCCTCATCGTAGGCTCCGTTGTAGAACCACATCCGCCAGGAATCGCTGTCCGGATAATAGTACCAACCCGAACCATCGCCTTCGCCGTCGACGTATTGGCCGTTGCTGTCGATGACGATCTTGTACCACACGCCCGGGAATTCACTCGGGGTCTCATGGTCGTTCTCCTGGGCACGAACAGACGTCGTCAGAGCGACGGCCAGAACAAGCATTGCGACGCACGGAACTGAGAACGCACGCTGTCTCATACCACAAACCCTTCACGTTCGGAACCTTACTGGACCGCAGACGCCGATGCAAATGCGGTCGGAGTCCTCCAATGCCGTATATGGCATGGGGGCGCACCGCCTATGCATCGGCCGCTCTGAAGACCTCCTCCAATAAAAACTGTCCATCCGACGGCAAAAGTCCCATTTCACCGTGGAGGTTCTTGGCCGGATCGAGTGTGTAGGGTCCCAGAAAACGTCGCCTGCGCGTACTGCGGGCCGGAGGGTCTTACCCCGCAATTCATCGGGTAGAGATCCCGCTCGCAAGCGCCGTTTGCGTGTCGCTCTGAGTGGCCTACGGTTGGATGCGAGGCTCGACGCCGAGGAGGTGTCGCACGAAGAAATCCATCCGACGCCGGCCGGCGTAGGGGCTTTCGCCGACGCCGTGGCCGCCGCCGGGGACGATCAGCAGGTCGAAGTCCTTGTCCGCCTTGATCAAGGCGTTGACCACCTGCATCGTGGACGACGGATCGACGTTGCGGTCGAGTTCGCCTACCGTCAAGAGCAGCTTGCCCTGGAGCTTGGGAGCCAGGGTGACGTTGGACTGTTCCTGATAGTGCGGCCCGATCGGCCAGCCCATCCACAGCTCATTCCACCAGATCTTGTCCATCCGGTTGTCGTGGCAGCCGCAGTCCGCGACGCCGACCTTGTAGAATTCCCCCTGCGTCAGCAGCGCCCCCAGGGCGTTCTGGCCGCCCGCCGAGCCGCCGTACACGCCGACCCGCGTCAGGTCCATGGAGGGATACTTCGCAGCCGCCGCCTTCATCCAGAGAATACGGTCGGGGAAACCGGCGTCGACGAGATTCTTGCAGCAGACGTCGTGAAACGCCTTCGAGCGGCAGGAGGTGCCCATCCCGTCGATCTGCACGACGATGAAGCCGAGTTCTGCGAGTGAATGATGACCGACCAGTAAGCTGAAGGCCTTGGGCACGAAGGCATCCTGCGGCCCGGCGTAGATCTGTTCGATCACCGGGTAGGAGCGATTCGAATCGAAGTGGGAGGGACGAACGATGATGCCGTAGATGTCCGTCGCGCCGTCGCGGCCTTTGGCGACGAATCGCTCGGGCGGTCGCCACCCCGTTTTCAGCAGTGC
>CALMMH010001104.1 GCA_937868145.1 uncultured Phycisphaerales bacterium | reverse complement strand
GCCCTCTCGGTCCTCTTCGACCTGGTCCGCATCAGCAACACGGCAATCGCGGACAAGAAGGTCACGATCGAGACGCTCGGCGCGATCAACGACGCGTTCGTCAAGCTCGGCGGCGACGTCCTGGGCGTCGTGACCGACCAGGGCTGCGAAGCCGGCAGCGTCGACGAGAAGGCGATGGACAAACTCGTCCAGATCCTCATCGGCCAGCGGGCGGAGGCCCGAAAGGCGAAGGATTTCGCCCGAGCCGACGCGGTCCGCGCCCAGCTCGACGAGGCCGGCATCGTCCTGGAGGACGGGCCGCAGGGCACGCAGTGGCGGTGGAAATGATTGCGATTGATGATTGTTGATGGATGATGGATGATGGATGATTGAAATGAATGACAAACCGTCCATCGACAGTCGGCTGCGGATTCTGGGCATCGACCCGGGTCTCCAGGTTTGCGGGTATGCCTGCGTCGAGACCGACGGCGGGCAGGAGGCCGTCATCGAAGCGGGCGTGCTGCGAACCACGCACGGACTGCCGCTGGCGACTCGCCTGGACGAGATCGCTTTGGACATGGAAACGCTGCTGGAGCGGCTGGCGCCCAACGTCGTGGCGGTCGAGGAGATCTACTCGCATTACGCCCATCCTCGCACCGCGATCTTGATGGGACACGCCCGCGGGGTTATATTGCAGAAGTGCGCCAGGGCGCACATCGAGGTCAAGAGCTTCGCCGCGACGCGGATCAAGAAGTCGATCACGGGCCACGGCCGGGCTTCGAAGGAACAGATGCAAAGGACGATCCAGACGATCCTGGGCCTGCCGGAGCTGCCGTCGCCGCCGGACGTGGCCGACGCGATGGCCGCGGCGTTGTGCTGCGCGAACGCCCTCGGCAGGATCGGACCGAAGGAATAGAGGATGTTTGATTGTTGATCGTTGATTTTTGATTTGAAGAGCGATACGAATCGACCTCTGAAATCAACAATCAAACATCAACAATCCCACTTACGATGATTGCCGGAATTGAAGGACAACTCGTTCAACTGGGCACCGAAACCGCACAGGTCAAGGTCGGGGCGGTCACCTATGAGGTCATGTTGCCGGGTTACTGCGTCAGCGCCCTGTCCGGGCAGATCGGCGCCAATGTCTCGCTGTGCACGATGGAGTACTACGAAGGCAGCCTCGGCGGCGGAAACCTCATCCCCCGCCTGATCGGCTTCCTGAGCCCGCTGGAGCGGGAGTTCTTCTCCGAATTCACCAGCGTCAAAGGCCTGGGCGTCCGCAAGGGCCTGCGGGCGCTGAGCATCCCCATCGCGGACGTCGCCGGGGCCGTCGAGGCCGGCGACGAAAAGATGCTCATGACCCTCTCCGGCATCGGCCGCAAGATGGCCCAGTCGATCGTGGCCGAGCTCAAGGGCAAGCTCCAGGGCTTCGCCTTCGGAGCCGAGCCCGCCCGAGCCGCGCAAACGAAGCTCAAACCCTTCCAGACCGAGGCGCTCGAAATCCTGATCGCCTGGGGCGAGAAGCGCAACGAGGCGCTCGAGCTGGTCGAGCAAGCAGTACAGAAACATCCCGAAATCGGCACTGCGGAAGAGCTCGTGCCGGTCATCTACCGCCTCAAACAAGGCGCGGAAGTCTGACGAGATACGAACGAACCGATCCTCCAAATGCCTACCGCCATTTCCGGTTGACCAAAGGTCGTGTGTCCCGTTACGATAGCGTCCGAATCATCCGATTTGACAAAAAAACGGATTTCATCTAACCGGAGATCATCATGAACCTGGCAAAAGCAGCAGCAATCTTGTCGGTTTCACTCGCGTCGATCGCCTGTGCGGCGGATTACATGCCGCTCAAGGAAGGCAACCAATGGACCTACACGATGTCCAACGGAATCCAGATGACCACGAAGGTCGTGGGATTCCGGAACGTCGGTACGGTTCGCTGCGGGATCGTCGAGACCGCGATGGGTCCCCAGACGAGCCGGGAGTACCTGGCCGCCGACGCCCAAGGCATCAAGCTGTACATGAGCCAGATGCAGGGGCAGGAGTTCCGCTGCGATCCGCCCGTGCTGCGGGTCAAGCTGCCTTACCGCCAGGGAGACGCCTGGCAATCCACGACCAGCCAGTTCGGCATGACGATGTCCACGAGCTTCCAGTCCAGCGGCAACGAGCGAGTTCAAACGCCGGCGGGTTCCTTCGACTGCGTCAAAGTCCAATCGAACATCACCATCCCGGGGCAGGCGCCGATCAGCTCGACCACCTGGTATGCCGATGGCGTCGGGCCGGTGCATCAGGTCATGCAGATCAGCGGTCAGGAATTGACCGCTACGTTGACGTCGACCACCGTCCGGCCGGCTCGGCAGACCCAGGCCATCCCGACGGTCCAGGCGCAAGCGCCACCGGTCCAAACGCAGACGCCGACTGAAGCCCGCTGCCCCAAGTGCGGGGCCAAGGTGGACGCTAAAGCGAAGTTCTGCCCGGAGTGCGGGGCGAAGCTGGAGCCTCCGAAGCCGGTTATTCCAACGGTCTGCCCGAAGTGTGGCGCCAAACTGCCGGCCGGGGCGAAGTTCTGCCCATCGTGCGGCGAAAAGATCGTCCCCGTCACCGCCCCCGCCGCGGCAACCACTCCGACCGTTGCGCCGACTCCAACGACCCCTGAGCCGGCCCAAACCACGGAAACTACCCTTCCGACACCCGACGAACTCCAACCCGACCAACCTGCGGCGGACCAGTCCCAACCCGATCAGCCGCAACTCGAAAAGTACCAGTCGGCCGACGGCAAAATCCTGCTCTACAAACCCGCAGGTTGGACCGTGAATGAGGGCGAGATGTTCGGACCGGGGATCTACTCCGTCTCCGTGGCGGAGCCCAAGGACAACGCCGTCGTCCTGTTCATGACATTCCCCCTCGATGAGACGATCAAGGACTCCGTCATGCTCGCGGCCAAGTGCACCGCAGCCCTCAAGGAACAGTTCCCCGATCTGGCGGTCGCCGGCATGAGTTCCACGAAGGAGCGGGAGCGAACCGTGGCGGATCTGTCCCTCACGGCCGAGGGCGAGAAAGGGACCGGGCACGCCTACTTCTTCCGCACCGAAAAGATCGGCACCGTGTACTTCCTGCTGGCCAAGACGGCCCTGTGGAACGACCTTCGGCCGACCTTGATCACGGTGGCCGCGAACCTCGCGTACGCCCCGGAGGGCGTCGCCGCCGTGCAGGAAGAGGGCCGCAAACTGGCGGAAGAGTCGCCGGTTGTCCAGACCGATGGAACCGCCCTCTCGCCGGCCGCGATGTTCCAACAAGCAGCCAAACGCCAAGGCAAACAGGTTCCGCTTCAGCAGGCGAGTCTCCAGGACCAGTCGATGTCGATCCAGATCCCCCAGGGTTGGGCTCTGGTGGGAGGGAAGCTCCAGTTCGTCGCCCAGAACAGTTCCGAGACCAAAACACATGGGTTCGGCTATGTCTGTCACACGATCATCCCGATGGATATCCCGGTCCAGGGCGCGATCACAGCGGGTTACCAGCCGCCGGCCCAGGCGCTCCGGACCGTTCTGGAATTCGGCAAACTTGGGGCGGACCTGGAAGTTCTCGCGGAGATGCCCTTGGAGACGGCCGTGCCCGAGATGGAGCAGGCGATCCAGCAACAGCGGGCCCAGGGCTTTCAAGTCGATGCCCGCCTGCTGCACGTGCGGTTCAAGAACATCCTCACCGGCGGATCGACTCGCGGCCTGTACATCGTCACCTGCAGTACGAGATCCCTGACGCCCGTCTGGCAGGTCTCGATCAACGGCTGCTGGGCGCCGGACGCCGAGTTCGATGAATGGTTGCCGCTTTACCTTCGCGCGGGCAATACCGCCAAGGTCAACGAACAATGGCTGGGCCAGGAGATGCAGAATCGCGCGATCGCGCAACAGCAGGGATTTCGCAACCTGCAGAACTCGATCGCCGAATCGAACAAAGCGTTCGACAGCTACATGGACTCCGTGCAGGAAGGCAGCCGCAGCCGGGACTACATCAGTCACATGTGGAGCGAGACCACGCTCGGTCAGGGTTCCTGGGTGGCCGAGAATGAAGGAGCCAGGGTCTACCAGACAGACTCCTTCGGCATCGAAGGCCCCCAGGGCTCCATCAACAACCCGGCCTACAACACGACCAACTTCACCGGCCAGAACCCCTGGACCGGCGAAGAAATGGAGAGGATCGACACGCGGGCGGAGTACGAGAGGTACATCGCAAATCAATGATCTGATGGTTGATTTGTGATGGTTGATTGTTGATTTCGGAAAGCGGACCGGCCTTGCAGTTTTCCGGAAAATAGGTAAGCTGATGACATGGCTATAGGCAGAATCATCAGCGGACAATCATTGAGCGAGGCCGAGGAGAACTTCAACGTATCCTTGCGGCCGAAGGCTCTGGACGAGTGCATCGGCCAGAAGAACGTGCGGGAGAAGCTCCAGATCGCCATCGCGGCGGCCAAGCAACGGAGCGAGCCCCTGGAACACATGCTGTTCTACGGCCCGCCGGGATTGGGCAAGACGACCCTGGCGAACGTCGTGGCCAACGAGATGGGGGCCCGCATTCGGTGCAGTTCGGGCCCGGCTCTGGTCAAGGCCGGCGACGTCATGGGCATGCTCAGCAACATCAACACCGGCGACGTGCTCTTCATCGACGAAATCCATCGACTCAGCACGCCGGTCGAGGAATTTCTCTATCCCGCGATGGAGGATTTCCGCGTCGATTACACGGTCGACAGCGGACTCCACGCCAAGACGATCAACTTCCCGCTCAAGCGTTTCACCATGATCGGGGCCACCACCCGCGCCGGGCTTCTCAGCGCCCCGCTTCGCAGCCGGTTCGGGATGCTCTACCACATGGATTTCTACACCACCGGCGAGCTGACGGAGATCCTCAGCCGCTCGGCGCACCTTCTCAAGCTGATCTGCGAAGAAGGCACGTTGGAGCTGATCGCGGCCCGCTCGCGAGGCACGCCGCGAATCGCCAACCGCCTGCTCAAGCGCGTCCGCGACTACGCTCAGGTGAAAGGCACCGGCGTGCTCAGCACGAAGATCGTGGACAGCGCCCTCAAGATGGAGCAGATCGACGCTCTGGGCCTGGACGAGCTCGACCGGTCGGTCCTCAAGGCCCTGGCCAACGTCTACGACGGCGGTCCCGCCGGCATCGAGGCCATCGCCGCGACGCTGGGCGAGGAACGCGACACCCTGGAAGACGTGGTCGAGCCGTATCTTCTGCAAATCGGGTTCCTGCGACGAACCAAGCGGGGACGCGAGATCACGACGAAAGCCTGCGAGCACCTGGGCCTGCGGCCGTGCAAGGTTCCGAACAATACTCAAGCCGATCAGCCGGAGTTGTTCGATGAGCTTCCGGCGTCGGAATTGTAGGAACGGGAAGAAACCCGCTCAGACGGGCTGTCAATCGGGCGAATGGGGGCTGCGACCAGGCACGCCGACTCCCCTCAGAGAACGTGTGAAATCACGAGCGACTTTCTCGTCCTGTCGGGACGAAGGTTTGCCGGGCTAACCGATGTAAGTCGGATCGATCTTTCGCAGGAGCCGCTGGCCCATCCGGTACGAGCAGTAGGTCATGAAGAACGCGGCGAAGACGTCGATGCTGTAGTGCAGATGCATCGCCAAGACCACGATCCCCATCATGATGGCCCCCACGAGAAACACGTATCGCAGGCGGCTGTGCCGGAACACGTAGAACCCCAGGAACGGCATGGCGGTGTGTCCCGAGAAGAACATGTCGTTCTCGAAATAGAGATTCTCGAAAAACCACGGGAAGCTCACAGCAACCGAACCGGCCGGGGTCTCCAGGTGCGTGAAGATCATGAACGCGGACCGCAGCGTCAGGAGCACGCTGAACTGGATCGCCACGATGTGGAGCATTCGCACCCGGAAAAACGTCGGGTACAGGAACATGATCATGAGCAGGACCATGTACCCGTAAACGAATAGGAAGCTCAGATCGATGGGCGGGATCTTGTCCAGAAGCAGGTCCGGCACCTTGGCGCCCGGGGTGACGGTGACATAAGAGCCGCAATAGTAATCCGCCGTCAGGCCGATGACGATGCAAACCGCCGCAACCATCAGCATGTACTTGCACGCCCAGACGTCGCCGGCCCAGTCCAGAGCCCCTTCCCAGAGGCGGCCGCGCAGGGTCCGCGGACCGGTTTCTTCCTGAGGAACCGGTCTGAGTTGCGGCTGCCGGAGCGGCACCGCGGCGGATCTTCCCGCAACTGTCATTCCTAACCCTTCCGAAGCTCCCAACGTCACACTTTCGCGTTGGAAGACCCTTGCACGTACTCGGCCATCTTCAATCTATGCCCCAGGATTCCCGTGAGGTGACGAATCAAGACCCTCTCGATCTCGTCGAGCGTCTTGTCATCAGCATTAGCAATTTGTTTGACGTCGGTCAAGTACTTTGCCGCTTTTGTGCTCAAGAGAACCTTGTCCGGGAAGCTCATTTCGCAATCCCGGCAGACCAGGCCGTTGGCCGTGTGGCTGAAGTAGGTCTCGCCCCAGTCGGGCCTGAAGGGCCTCTTGCAGTTGACGCAGGAGCCGAGAATCGGTCGCAGGCCCGCTTCGTACAGCAGAACCAACTGGAAGAGAGCCAGGCGGATCAGGATATCCCGGCGGGTGGTCTCCAGCTTGCCCTCTTCGATATCCTGGAGAAACCCTATGAATTGGTCGAAGAGGTCGGGGTGCGGATCGTAATCGTCGGTGAGCAGGTCCACCAACTCAGCCGCGAACAGGGTACAGTGGAGGGTGAACAGGTTCCCGCGGATCGCCCCTCGCACCGGCGCCTGCTGGAACTCCGTCAGGGTGGCCAGCTTCCCCTCGTAGGCGGGCGAGTACATGATCTGACCGAAGGACAGGACCTCGATCGGGCCCTCGAAGGCGGATTTCGCGCGCTTCGAGCCCTTGGCGATGGCCCGGATCTTCCCCGAGAGCCGCCCAAACAGCGTGAGAATCTGGGAAGTCTCGGAGTAGTCCACCGTCCGGATGCAGACCGCGCGGTCCTTGGTTAGCATAACGACGCTCCTGGAGGATGTTCGATTTGTGATGTGTGATCGTTGATTTGAACAGTACGAGGACGCCGTCTTCTGAAATCAACAATCAACCATCAAAAATCAACAATTCCACCTCCCCCCTATTTCGTGGCCTTCTGGATTCTGACTCGTTTGACCCGCCGGGGCTCGGCCGAGGCAATCGTGAACTTGAGATTCTCGTAGTCGAAATCCTCGCCGGCTTTCGGGACGTAACCCAGGCGGGAAAAGACAAAGCCGCCTACCGTGTCGTAGTCCTCGTCCTCGGGCAGGTCCAATTCGTATTCGTCGTTGAGATCTTCGACGTACGTCCTGGCGTCCACCTCGATCGTCTGCTCGTCAATCTTCTTGATCGATTCCGTCGGGAGTTCTTCATACTCGTCGGCGATCTCGCCCACCAGTTCCTCGATGATGTCCTCGAGCGTGACGACGCCCGCCGTGCCCCCGTACTCATCAAGTACAACGGCAATGTGCAGCTTCTGGTTCTGGAACTCGTGCAGCAGAGCCCGCAGGGGCTTGGTCTCCGGGACGAAGTATGCCTCGCGCATTCGCTCCCTCATCTTGAACTGCTCGGGCTTCTTCCCGATCTCCTCCAGCAGGTCCTTGGCGTAGATCAGCCCGACGATATTGTCGATCGTTTCCTCGTACACCGGGATACGGGAATGCCCCATCTTCTGAATCGCGTGGAGCGTGGTCGACAGGTCGGCGTCGACGCCGACGGCGACCAGGTCGGTCCGTGGAGTCATGATCTCCGCGGCGGTCCGCTCGCTGAGCTCCAGAACGTTCTCGATCATTTCCTGCTCTTCTTCGTCGACGGCCCCCTCCATCCGATGCTGCTCGAGTTCTTCCAGGAACTCCTCTTGCAGTTCCTCCTGCTCGGTCTCGGGCGTCGCCGCCGGAACGCCTGCCAGGCGGCGGACGAAGCCGTCATAGAGTTGCAACACGTGAAGAATCGGAGCCGCCGCCGCCGCGAACGCAACCAGAATCCAATACGTGCGGCTGATCAGCTTCTCGCCGGCGTACTTCGCCCAGGCGTAGGGAATCGCCAGGCTGAACACGGAAAAGATGGCCAGAGAGACGACAAACGCGATTCCATAGGCGACCGCGTTGAGCTCGACGTGCAGGGCTCCCATCAGCGCCACCATCATCAGCAAGGCCCCGATGTTGAAGACCAAGCGGTAGAAGGCGCAAGCCAGAATCAACCGGTCGGCGTTCTCCGTCACCCGGTCGACCATCTCGGGTCGCTCCTCTCCGCCGGCCGTTTTGAACGCCTCTTGCAGCTTCAAGCGAGAAAAGACCCGCAAAGCGTTGGCGTTGACGGAAAAGAAGGACGTCGCTCCAACGAAAAGGCAGATCAACAACACAGCCCAACCGATGAAGCTTAGCACCTGCGATGACCCTTCAAAAGACCTCGAAATACCCAGACGTCCACTTATCGCGTCTCGGCGTCGCTATTGTATACCAATCCGTATCCCAGATGTTGAAGAATCTCGTCCTCCATCCGGTGCATCCGCTTGGCCTGCGCGGGCGTGGCGTCGTTGAACCCTAGATTGTGCAGCAATCCATGGGTGACATACAGGGCCATCTCGGCGTCGGCCTTGTGGCCCCGCCGGGCCGCCTCGCGAGCGGCCAACTCCCCGTTGACGATCAAGTCGAACAGCTTTGCATCCTCCGGACCGGCGCTGTCGGACAGATCGAAACTCAAGGAGTCCGTTGTCCCTTCGTGCTGGAGAAACCGCATGTTGAACTCGGTCATCTCGGCGTCGTTGACGATCCCGATGCTGACGACCGCCTCGCGGACTTCGAACCGCTCGCAAATCGCCTTCACCAGCGTCCGAAGCCGGGCCGTTTCGATAGAGACTGCGCGGAAATGTTTGGTGATCCGAACCGTGATCATGTTTCAACCATCTTGGGAAGGCCCGGCTTGGACGAGCGTTCGGGGCGTGCGGCGGGAGCATCCGGCGCGGTGGGATAGGCGATTCGCCCGTGGTAGTGGGCGGCCAGGGCTTTCGAGAGACTCGCTTCGATCTGGCTGAGCTCCCGCAACGTCAGATCGCACTCGTCGAACTGGCCGTCCTGAAGCCGTCTCATCGCGATATTGTGCACGACCGCCTCGACTCTCGCCAGCGTCACGTCGCCCAGGGACCGCACGGCCCCTTCCACGGCGTCGGCGAGCATGACGATCGCACATTCCTTGGCCTTGGGTTTCGGGCCGGCATAGCGGAACTCGCTTTCGCTGGGCGGTGTTTCGATGGGCTTGCCGGGGCCCTGGTCCTCGTATTTCCTCTTGGCCTCATGATAGAACGGCTCGACCAGCGTCGTGCCGTGATGGGATTCGATGAACTGCCGCAGAACGTTGGGCAGACCGAATTCCTTGGCCATCTCCACGCCGTCCTTGACGTGCCCCACGATGATCAACTGGCTCATCGCCGGCGAAAGCTCCTTGTGCTTGCTGGCAGAGCCCATCTCGTTCTCGGTGAAGTACTTGGGCTTGTTGATTTTTCCGATGTCGTGATAATAGGCCCCGACGCGGCACAGGAGCCCGTTGCATCCGATCGCCTCCGCGGCGGCTTCGGCGATCGAGCCGATCAGCAGGCTGTGGCTGAACGTCCCCGGGGCCTCCATCGCCAGTTTTCTCATCAGCGGCTGGTTGGCGTCGGAGTAGTCCAGCAGGGTCATGCTGGTGGCGATGCGGAACACCCGCTCGATCAAGGGCAGCAGGCTCTGAACCAGCAAGCCGGCGATGAACGTCGCACAGGCGTGATAACCGGCAGCCTGCAGGACGGCCGACAACCGCGGCGGCTCGCCCAGAAAATTCAGATACACCACCGACGACGCGCAGATGAAAACCACCACCGTGGCCAGAGCGCTGACCTCGAGCAGCTTCATGCGGGTGCGAATCTCCTTTAGGGAGAAACAGCAGGTGGCCGCGCCGGTGAACATGGTCAGAAACAGACCGATCCCCTGCAACTGGAACCCCTGGTCCGGCTTGGGCCCGACGGCCAAGCTTGCCAGGACGCAGTACAAGGCGCTGGTCCCGACCGCGAACCGCTGATCGTAGGCAATCACCAGAACGATGGCGGCAAGAATCGCGGTGCTGGTGCCCCAGGCCGGAGCCCAAAGGGCCTCGCCGCTGGACAGGGAACCGAGCTTCGCGATAGCCAACAGCAGCAGGAACAGCATGACCATGGTGAAAACCCGGGCATGATTGCGAAGCAGGCGATATTGATAGTGGTAAACGTAAAAGGCGCCGCCCACCGCCATGAGCAGGTTCAGCACGCCCAGCGCCAGCACCGCCCGGTACCGGCCCTGCGACGTCAACCCGAACGCAAGCACCATGGTGCACAGGACGGCGAAGGCTGCCCACAGCATTACAGAGATGACAATGTCGGCGTCCGCCCGTAGACAGACCCAGAGCGACCGCTCGGTGCCGATCGTTCGACGGACCTGATTTCGCCGGGGGCTCGTCTTTTTAAAGAACGCCATGCCACCTGCCTTTACGCTGGGCTAACCAAATACACATCATGAGGCTATGTCGCTGCTCCATTGGGTTTCGACACCATCAAGTCTCACGGTTCCTCGCCTGGGCCACGGCCTCCTGCCGTTTGCGGTAAGCTTCCACAATGTTCTGCACCAGACGATGCCGCACGATATCCTGTTGGCTCAACTCCGCCATCCCGATCCCGTTGACCTGCCGGAGAATCTCCATGGCCTCCACCAGACCACTCCGCTGGTTGGCAGCCAGATCCACCTGCGTAATGTCCCCGGTGATAATCATCTTGGAGCCGTGCCCCAGGCGCGTCAAAACCATGAGCATCTGCAAGCCGGAGGTGTTCTGGGCTTCGTCGCAGATGATGGCGGCCTCGTTCAATGTCCGACCCCGCATGAACGCCAGGGGGATGATCTCGATGATGTCCAATTCCATGAACTTCCGCATCTGGGCGAAGTCCATCATGTCCTCGATCGCGTCGAACAAGGGACGCAGATACGGATTGACCTTGGCCGCGATGTCTCCCGGCAGAAAGCCGAGTTTCTCGCCGGCCTCGACCGCGGGCCGGGCCAACACGATCCGCCGGATCTGCCGTTTCTTGAGCATCGACACGGCCACGGCCACCGCCAGGTACGTTTTGCCCGTCCCGGCCGGCCCCGTGCAGAAGGTGACGTCGTTGTTGAGCATCGTGTCGATGTACTTCAACTGCCCTTCCGTGGACGGCTCGACCACCTTGTTCGAGTAGACCGTAATGGCCTGGTTGTTCTCCAGTTTGTCCGCAGGAAGACCCTGCTCCACAAAGCCGGTCACGTCCTCCACGGTCAATTGCTTGTGTTTGAGCAAATGCTTCTGCATCCGATCGAGAACCTCGGAGGCGCGGTTGACATTAGACTCAGAGCCGCTGAGATGCAGATCGGATTGGCGGGCGGTGATTTGCACGCCAAGAGCCCGACGCAAAAGGCGAAGATGGCTGTCGGCAGGGCCGAACAACTCGAGCTGCTTGCTCGGATCCAATTGTATGATTACTTCCAAAACAGTTTCTCGCTCCAGCGATACCCGGCCTGCTCCTCTGTGGGTGTCACTTAGGCCACGATCACAAAGAACAGGTACGCGCAAGGCGCCGCAAACAGCGGCGAATCGATCACATCCAATATACCGCCGAATCCGGGCACCCGGTTCGAGGAATCCTTCTGCTGAGCGTCGCGCTTCAGCATGGACTCCACCAGATCACTCAGTTGGCCGACAACGGCCATGACCGCCCCGAACACCAGGGCAGGCCAAACCCCCATTATACCAAGAATCCGGGCGAATGCCAAACTTACCAGGACCGCAAACAACACCGCGCCCGCCAAGCCTTCCCAGGTCTTGCCCGGGCTGACGCGAGGCGCCAATTTGTGCTTTCCGAAGAGCCTGCCAAATGTGTAAGCTCCGATGTCAGAAGCCTTTACAGCAAACATGAAGGCCAGAAACTGCCAGAGTCCCCCGTCGATTCGGATCGCAAGGACGAAGGAGCCCAAGAGCCCCAGGTACAACAGGGCAAAACAACTGACGCCGCAATTGGCCAACATGCCGGAGACGCCAAACCGCCTGTGCTGGAGGACCACCATCGCAGCCAGCGTAAGTGCAATCGCTACAGGCACATACGCGCCTTGCGGCACCGACGCAAGCCGCGGCCAGTACCACGTCGTGGTCAGCAGAACCAGGCCGATCGTGCAGGCAGGATTCAGAACCACCAGGCCCTTGGAAGCCGCCAGGCGGGCCAATTCCAGCCCACCCAAGCTGATGATGCCGGCGACCAGGAGGGTCAGCATCGTCCCCTGGACCTGCTTGTCGTCGGCGGACGAAACGGTCAACGAGCCGTCGAACCAACCGTCCAGGAGGACCAGGCTCGAAAACAGCACGGTCATCAGCGATCCGAATATCAGTCTGTACTTGAGCATGATTTCCGTTGGGCAACGCGAGACAGGACAAATCCCAAGGCAGCGACGGTCGTTTCGGCCACCCCACGCCCTGGCGTTCTCACCCTTTCTTCTTTGAAAGCGGGCTCGGATCGAGGCCGCCAAAACGACGGTCCCGGGCGGCATACGCCAGGATCGCCTCATCGATCGACTTGTCGTTGAAGTCCGGCCACAGCGTGTCGGTCACATAAAACTCGCTGTAGCAAATCTGCCACAGCAGATAATTGCTGACGCGCAGCTCTCCGGCGGTGCGGATCAGCAAATCCGGGTCGGGGATCTCCGGGGTATACAGGTGTTGAGCGACACATTTCTCGTCGACATCCTCCACGCGGAGGCGGCCTTCGACGCAATCCTTCGCGATGGCTTTCGCGGCGTCGGCGATCTCCACCCTGCCGCTGTAGTTGATCGCCAGGGCCATGATCATCCCGGTGTTCGACTTGGTCATGTCCATCGACCCGGTCAACGCGTCGACAACCGACGTGGGCAATCCCTCCATCCGCCCCAGGTGGAGCAGCTTGACGTTGTTCCGCATGAGGGTCGCCCGAATCCGCACGATGTACTCGGCGTACAGATGCATCAGCGCGTCGACTTCGATCTTCGGCCGCTTCCAATTCTCCGTGCTGAACGAGTACAGCGTGACCGACTCCATCCCCAGACCGACGCAGGTCAAGCACACCGCCTCGGCGGTCTCGGCGCCCTGCCCATGGCCTTCGTAGCGAGGCCGATTTCTCTGTTGGGCCCAGCGGCCGTTGCCGTCCATGATGATGGCGATGTTGCGGGGCAGTTGCTCCGGCCGGAGACCCAGCCGGGCCGCGGTCCTCGCCAGCTTTTCGTCCATGTCTTTGGTAATCATAGGCTATTTCATGATCGTCTGGCTTCGCTTGGGCCCGACGCCGATCATCTCCACGGGCTTGCCGACGATCTGCTCGATCCGACGCACGTAAGTCTGCGCCGCCGCGGGCAGCGAGGCAAAGCTCGTCGCCTCGCTGAGATCGTCGTCCCAGCCAGGCAGCGTTTCGTAGATGGGCTTGGCCTTCGCCAGCCGGTCGATGTTGGCCGGGAAGAACGTCGTTTCTTTCCCATCGATGTCGTACGCCCGGCAGAGCTGCAGCTCCTTGATGCCCGTCAGCGTGTCCAGGTGCATCAGGGCCAGCGAGTCCACGGACCCGATCTTGACGCTGTAGGCCGCCACCACGCCGTCGAACCATCCGCACCGACGCGGCCGGCCGGTGGTCGTGCCGTACTCATGTCCCTTGACGCGGATGTACTCGCCGGTGTCGTTGTCCAGCTCGGTCGGGAACGGGCCCGCGCCGACGCGCGTCGTGTAGACCTTGGCGACGCCGATATACTTATTCACCATCTTGGCCGGGACGCCGCAACCGGAGGGCAGGCCCAGCGAGCTGGAATTCGAGCTGGTCACGTAGGGGAACGTCCCGTGGTCCAGGTCCAACAGCGAGCCCTGGGCGCCTTCGAAGAGGACGGACTTGCCCTCGCCGATCACGGTGTGCAGAAGCTCGGTCGTGTCCCGCGTGCAGGGCACCAGCCGCTTTGCGTACTTTTTACAGTTCTCGATGACCGCGCTAACGTCCATCGGCTCGGCGCCGTAGAGGGCCACAAAGAGCTTGTTTTTGTAGGCCAGGATCATCTTGAGCTTCTCGGCCAAGGCTCCAAGATCGCGGAAGTCGCTCATCCTCACGGCGTAGCTGCGCCCCACCTTGTCGGCGTAGCACGGGCCGATACCGCGAATGGTCGTGCCGATCTTCTGCTTGCCCAGCGACTCCTCCCGCAACTGGTCCTCGCGTTTATGGTAGTCGAGAACCACGTGGGCGTTTTCGCTGATGAAGAGCCGGTCCGCCAGCGAGATCCCCCGCTGGGCCAGGCCGTCGATTTCATCGATGAGCACCGAAGGGTCCACCACCACCGCGTTGGCGATCACGCACAAGACGCCTTCGCGGATCGCTCCGCTGGGCAGAAGGTGCAACGCGAAACGGCTATCCCCGATGACGACGGTATGACCGGCATTGGCTCCGCCGCCGTAGCGAACGACGACCTCGCTGCGTTCGCCGAGAATATCGACGACTTTGCCCTTGCCTTCGTCACCCCACTGCAATCCGACAACACATGTATTCATTGGCTTCGTAATTCCCCAAACCTGCCAACCACCCTTAAAACAGTAAAACCAAGATAGCCTACTGGCCCCACCCTGGATGGTCAACCAAATTGTGCCCGAATCAGACCTGCGGTGTTCGCGAAAAGAAACCGGCGTCTCGCACGTGTAGAACGCCCTGTTCGTCGTGGAATCGTTTGTAGGGGCGACGCATGCGTCGCCCTCATGGCAGGCGTCATCCTCACGGCGGGAATCTCGCATTCCCAAAAATCAGCACAGACACCAGCCCGCCGCCGTCCGCGTAAATTCCCATTGTCCTCAGGGCGTTCCGTGGTACAATGGAACATCAGCGAAGGCGGATTCACAATGCCGCGTAGAAACCGAGAGATCGTACTGGATCATAGGTGTGGAAGCTCCTGTGGCTTCCGGCCTGCGATGGTCGGTCGTATGGTCCGGTATCCGGAGGGAACGGCCATGGCGTCGCCGGACAACTGGTCGAGGGACGGAGACAGGCGAGAGACAATTCAGAAGCCGGATTCGTGTCGGCCGCGCCGAGGTTCTAATCCAATCATCCATCCTCAATTGTCGATAATCAATTCGAACGCCTTCACCCTGATCGAGCTGCTGGTCGTCATCTCGATCATTGCGGTCCTGCTGGCGATCCTCGTCCCGATGGCGCGTATGGCAAGAGAGCGAGCTCAACGCGTCGTCTGCCTGAGCAACCTCAGGCAACTGACCACCGCCTGGATCGCCTACGCGGACGACCACGGCGGCAAACTCGCTGGCGGCGATGCCTTCAGTATCGCCACGCTGAACGCTCGCTGGAAGTTGGAGGGGTGGGCCGG
>CALMMH010001103.1 GCA_937868145.1 uncultured Phycisphaerales bacterium | reverse complement strand
GTCCACGATCTCGGCGAGCACCTGCTCAAAGGGCTGGTGGTGGCGGAGCGGTTGTGGCAGATCGGTGACGGCGACTTCCCACCCCTGACTATGGGGGTCAGAAGAAATTCCTCGTCCATTTCAAGGTCGATGGGACCCGCCGTCTCGTAGGAGACTAGACGAAAGCGGCACTTGCGGCGGAAATGTACATTATTTCCAATGACATGAACACTAGGTGTGTACTTTTTTGTGACGATTGTATGTAAATGTAAACTCTTATTTTATAAAGATTTATACCTTCCATGGCACCGCATTGTGAAAAAAACACGCCTCATGTGGTTGACAGTGGGGGGATACTGCACCTATAGTGCATGTGTCCGGCTTGTGAATGTGAACGCAATCACGAACGGAGTGTGGCGCGCTATGAGGTATCGGAAAATTCCCGACGAGACGGTGCGGCGCCTGCCCATCTACCTGAGAGGCCTGCTGTTGTCGGCCGATCGCGGCCGAGAGCATCTCTCCAGCCAGGCCCTGGCGGATTTCGTGGGCGTCCAACCGGGTCAGATTCGCAAGGATTTCTCCTACTTCGGGGATTTCGGGATCCGTGGCGTCGGATACCCCATCGAGAAGCTCGCTCGCGAGATCAAACGGATTTTACGTCTGGACGTGATCCGCAAGGCCGCCCTGGTGGGAGTCGGCGACCTGGGCACGGCGTTGCTGGCCTATCCGGGTTTCTGTGGGTACGGCTTGGGCATTGTGGCGGCCTTCGACATCGATGCCGACAAGGTTGGCAAAGTCGTCAATGGCGTTCGGATCGAGGATTCATCCCAGATCGACACGCTGAGCGAGCGTGGCGTCTGTCTGGCTATCGTTGCCGTTCCGCGGACGGCGGCGCAATCGACGATCGACAAACTCGCTGAGGTTGGAGTCCGGGGAATCTTGAACTTTGCCCCGTGCAAGGTCGTCGCTCCCCGGCGGGTCAAGGTCATTTCTCTGGACATCGCCATGGAACTGGCTCGCCTGCCCTATTATATGCCGACGGGAGGCGCCGACGAACACCCCATGGCGAGCCGAGGCCCGCGGCACAGAGTGTCGTAGCGTTGGAGAACCGTTTTAAGGTTTTTGGAGCCGGGATAGTCTCATGAGTGTGAAGAAAATAACCAAAAGTGATTTCGCAGGCTTCGTCTCCGCCCTGATCCAGAGGGAAAGCGTCATCGGCGTGCAGGCGAAGGGTGACCGGTTCGATTTCGCCCCGCTGGAATCGGCGAAGGATCTTCGGCTGGATTATGACGTCACGCTCCAGCCGCCCAAGAAGTATCTCCTGCCGCCGATGGAGGTGCTGCTGACCTATGAGGTGGGCGGGGCGTACCAGTCCCAGATCGACGACAAGAAGTTCATCCTGCTGGGCGTGCATCCCTACGATGTGGTCGCGATCAACCAGATGGACGAGTTGTTCTCCCAGGACAACTACGACGCCCATTACATGACCCGACGTCAGAACGCGACGATCATCGCCTGCGATGTGGCCCGGTCTTCGGATCATGTGTTCGCCTCTTCCATGGGCGCCGCGGTCGTTCGGGAAGGGTACGACATCCTCCTGACGGACATCGGCGACAGCTATCTGATGGAGGCCGCCACGGCCAAGGGCAACGAGTTGCTGGCCCTGGCCAAGGGCGCCGTCGAGGCCGACCCTGCGGCCCTGCGACGCCGAGAGGACATTTGGACCCACAACAGGAAGTCGCTGAACAAGCACGAGCTCAAATGCGACCCCGCCTACCTGCCCCGGCTGCTGGCCAAAGCCTACAAGCACCCGGTTTGGGAAGAGCGGGCCAAGACCTGTTTCAACTGCGGGTCCTGCAACCAGGTGTGTCCGACGTGCTACTGCTTCAACGTCCAGGACGACGTGAACTGGGATCTTCAGACGGGCCAGCGGACCCGCGCCTGGGACGGCTGCCTGCTCGAAGGGTTTACCAAGGTCGCGCCGAACCACGAGTTCCGTAAGAACCGGGCGGACCGTTTCCGCCATCGGCTGTACCGCAAGGCAGCCTATGTGCCCCAGAAGATCCACGGTCAGATCGCCTGCGTCGGCTGCGGCCGCTGCGTCGGCGCCTGCCTGCCGGACATCGCCAACCCGGTGAGCGTGTACAACCGCCTGATCGACGACCTGGGAATCGGATAGGAGGTCTGAAGTGTGAAGTGTGAAGTGTGAAGTGAGATTCAAACTTCAAACTGTAACCTTCAAACTCAAAACTTCAGTTGAAAGGTTTAACGAATGTGTCAGTGCTGTGCTGAAAAGAAAGACATCTACCTGCCGCAACTGGCGACCGTCGCGGACATCAGCCAGATGAACGTTACGGAAAAGTACCTGCGGCTCTCGATGGACGACGGCATGTTCGACTTCCTGCCCGGCCAGTTTGTGGAGGTCTCCATTGCCGGCATCGGCGAGGCCCCGATCACAATCAGTTCCTCGCCCACCCAGAAGGGCGGGTTCGAGCTGGTGGTTCGAAAGATCGGCAACGTCAGCGGCGCAATCCACAACCTGCGGAAGGGATCCAAGCTCGGGATTCGCGGCCCGCTGGGCAAGGGGATCTATCCGGTGGACCAGGCCAAGGGCAAGAACCTGGTCTTCATCTGCGGCGGCCTCGGCCTGGTGCCCCAGCGGTCGTTCATCAACTACGTGCTCGACAATCGAAGCGAGTACGGCGACGTGGCGATCCTCCAGGGCACCAAGAACTACGACATGCGGCTGTTTGCCTCGGAGATCGACGCCTGGAGCAAACGCGGCGACGTGCAGATGCTCGAGACGCTGGACGAGGGGCACCTGGCTTGGAAGGGCCATGTCGGCGTGGTGACCAAGCTGATCCGCAAGGTCCAGACCGACCTGAAGTCGGCCGAGATCCTCGTTTGCGGCCCGCCGGTCATGTACAAATTCGTGCTCATGGCCCTCGAAGAGTACGACGTGCCGCACACCCATATTCATCTGAACCTCGAACGAAAAATGAAATGCGGCGTCGGAAAGTGCGGGCATTGCCAGATCAACAGCACGTATGTTTGTATGGACGGCCCTGTATTCCGATATTCCGATTTGGCTACTCTGCCGGAGGCGATTTAACAATGGCGAAACCCAAGATTGCGATATTCGATTTTGCCTGCTGCGAAGGGTGCCAGCTCCAGATTGTCAACCTCGAGGAGGAGATTCTCAGCCTGCTCGGGGGCGCCGACGTCGTGGAGTGGCGCGAGGCAATGAGCGAAAAGAGCGACGAATACGACATTGCCCTCATCGAAGGGTCGATCACGCGTCTGGAGGACGAAGAGAGGCTCCTGCTGATTCGCGGCCGGGCCAAGGTTCTGATCGCCCTCGGGGCCTGTGCGACGATCGGCGGCATCAACAAGCTCAAGAACAATTTCGACGATCTCGACGAGGTGAAGAAGTGCGTCTACGGCAGGGCCGCGAGCAAGCCGCACCTGCACACGGGTTTCACCAAGGCCATCGATGAGGTGGTCCAGGTGGATTACTATGTTCACGGCTGCCCGATCGACCGGAAAGAATTCACCTACATCGTGCGATCCCTCCTGATGGGCAAGACGCCCGAGATCCCCGATTTCCCGGTGTGCGTCGAATGCAAGGCCAAAGGCAATCCGTGTCTGTGGCAGTACGACCAGGTGTGCCTGGGCCCGATCATCCGGGCCGGCTGCGGGGCCCGGTGCCCGTCGAACGGATTCCGCTGCTTCGGCTGCCGGGGCTACACGAGCAACCCGAACGTGGACGCCGCGAAGGACGTCATCACCCGCTACGGTCTGAGCGTCGACGACCTCAAGACCAAGATGGTTCTCTTTGGAAGCAAGCAGGAGCCTACGATCTATGAGTAAAGGCACAGTCAACATAAGCGTACATCACGTGACCCGCATCGAAGGACATGGCAATATCGTCCTGAACGCCACCAACGGCAAGATCGAGAAACTCGAGTGGCAGGTGCCCGAGGCTCCTCGCTTCTTCGAGGCCATGGTCCGCGGGCGGAGCTACGAGGACATCCAGACCATCGTGACCCGCATCTGCGGCATCTGCTCGATCACCCACTCCCTGGCCTCGACCAAGGCGGTCGAGAACGCCATCGGCGTGAAGGTCTCCGAGCAGGCCGACAAGGTCCGCATCCTGATGCACTACTCCGAGCAGTTGCAGAGCCACGTCCTGCACGTCGGATACCTGGCGGCCCCGGACTTCTTCGGCGTGCCGTCGGTGGTGCCGCTGGTGGGGATGGCTCCGGGCCCGGTCAAGACGATCATCGGCCTGCACCGCCTGGCGAACGAATGGTCGGACCTGATCGCCGGCCGGACCACGCACCCCGTGACGCTCAAGCCCGGCGGCCTGACGAAATTCCCCACGGAAAAGGAACTTCGCGACTTGCAGGAGCGGCTCAAGAAAGCCCTGCCCGACCTGAAGGTCGTGGCCGAGGTCGTGCTCTCGGTGGCCGGGAACATCCCGAAGTTCAACCGTCCCACGGAATACGTCTCGCTCAAGCAGACCAATCCGCCGACCTACACCTTCTATCACGGCGACATCACTTCGACCGATTACGACGGCGCCGTGGCGGTCAACGACTGGAAGACGGTGGCCAACGAGTACGTCAACGATCAGTCCACCGCCAAGTGGACGAAGTGGCATCGCGACTCGTATGCGGTCGGGGCCCTGGCCCGCTTCAACAACAACGCCGAGCATCTCTCTCCGACGGCCAAGGCGGTCGCCAAGATGTTCGGACTCGAGAAGGGCAACTGCAATCCGTACTTGAACACCGTGGCCCAGCTCGTCGAGGCGGTTCACGTGGTCGAAACCAGCATCCAGATGATCGACGAACTGCTGACCAAGGGGATCAGGCCTGAGACGGTCCGGGTCAGTCCGAGGGCCGGCAAGGCCAGCGGCTGCGTCGAGGCCCCTCGCGGCATTCTCTTCCACGAGTATGAGTTCGACCGCAAGGGCACCTGCGTCGGCGCGGACATCTGCATCCCGACGAACCAGAACCATGCGAACATCCAGAAGGACTTCGAGGCCCTGGTGCCGCAGATCCTCGACGAGCCCGAGGACAAGATCCGCCTCAAGCTCGAGATGCTCGTGCGGTCCTACGACCCGTGCGTGTCCTGCTCGACGCACATGCTGGACGTGAAGTTTGTCAGATGAAGTGCGGTGTTCGAAGTTTGAAGTGGGAATCGACAATCAACCATCAAACTTCAACAATCAAGCCCGTCGTGGCGCTCGGTTTGGGCAATCCGCTGATGGCGGATGAGGGGATTGGAGTCCGCCTGGTCGTCCAGCTCTCGCGGTCCGCCGCCGAGCATCCGGATGTCGAGTTCATCGACGCCGGAACGGGCGGGCTGGCGGTGCTGCACCACATCGAGGGCCGACGCAAGGCGATCTTCATCGACTGTGCGTACATGGGCGAAGAACCCGGCGCGATCCGCCGTTTCACGCCGCAAGAGGTGTGCAGCAGCAAGGTGCTCGCCCATCAGTCGCTGCACGAGGCCGATCTTCTGCGGATCCTCGACATGTCGCGGCAACTCGGCCAGGCGCCGGACCAGGTCGTGATCTTCGGCATTCAGCCGCGGCGGATCGAGCCTTCGCTCGACTTGAGTTCCGTGCTGGAAAACCGAATCGACGAGTATCTGGCGATGCTCTTACAGGAACTGAACGCATAACCGGCAGGGTGTGCCTCACGCCATCTCTGCCAAGGAGGACCCATGAGGCAAGGCAGGATTCTGGTCATCGACGATGATCCCGATATCACCGACGCGATGTCGGTCATTCTGGAGAACAAGGGCTATGAGGTCCGCATCGCCCACGACAGCGACCAGGGCCGGGAGCGGCTCAAGGAGGCCAAGCCTGATCTGATCATCCTCGATGTGATGATGAGGACCTCGCAGGAAGGCTTCGAGTTCTCCCGCGAGGTCAAGCAGGACGAGCAGTTCAAGGACATTCCCATTCTGATGTTGACGGGCGTCAAGGAGAAGAAGGGGATCGATTTCAAGAGCGCCGCCGGCGACAAGAGCTGGCTGCCCGTCGACGGATTCCTCGACAAGCCGGTCAAGCCGAACGTGCTGATCGAGAAGGTCCAGGACTTGTTGTCCTCGCCGAAGGCGTAGAGATTGACGATACGCTATTTTTGATTTACGATCCAGCAAGAGGGAATCGCCCCGGGGTATGCGAGCGACGGGGGCGTTCTTGCCTGATCCTACATAGTCGATTGTAGACAGCGGATTTCATGCAGAGCCTGCTCGAGAACACCAGTCTGGTTTCGAGGGCCTATTGGCTCGTTCGGCTGCGGTGGGTGGCGGTTGGGGGGCTGGCGGTCGCCACCTTCGGGGCCAGCGAGTTCATGGGAGTGACCCTTCCCGTTGGGGCTCTGTATGCGGTCAGCGTCGTCGTGTTGGTCTACAACCTTGCCTTGTACGGCCTCCTGAGATATTGGACCCGGGGCGCCGAAATGCCTTCCCAAGCGAGGACTGGGGGCGTCCTCACGTTCCAGATCTCCGCCGACCTGTTCATTCTCACGACGATCCTGCACTATTCCGGCGGGATCGAGAACCCGTTCCTGTTCTTTTTCGCCTTTCACATGATCATTGCCAGCATCCTGCGGTCGAGGCACCAGAGCTACATGCAGGCGACGCTGGCCGTGGTCCTCTTTGGCGGACTGGTCGTGCTGGAGTCGATCGGGGGGCTCTCCCATTGCAGTCTGGAAGGCTTCGCCGGCCACGGGTTGTATCGCGACAGCACGTACGTCTTCGGCATGCTTTTTGTGTTCACCGTCACGCTGTACCTCATTGTGTACATGACGACTTCGATCAGCGAACAGCTTCGTCGGCACCAGGAGGATCTTGAAAAGGCCAACGCTCAATTGCGGGAGAAGGACAAGGTCAAGAACGAGTACGTGCTCCGGGTGAACCACGACATCAAAGGACATCTGGCCGCGGTGCTGAGTTGTCTGGATGTCGTCAACGGCGAGATGCTCGGCCCGCTCAACGACGGGCAGAAGGATTTCGTCGGTCGGGCGCATCGTCGAACGACAACCTGCCTGGAGTTCATCGGGGCGTTGCTGAAACTGACTCGGATGAAGCTGACCGGACGGCTGGAAGCCGAACCCTTCCCGCTCAAGAAGTGTGTCCACAACGCGCTGGCCCTGGCGCAGAACCGGGCGCGGGACAAGTCGGTCACGCTCAGCCACCAGATGGACCCCGGGATCGACATGATCTGGGGCGAGGGTGTGCTGATCGAGGATACGCTCGTCAATCTCCTGCTCAATGCGGTCAAGTACACCCCGCCGGGCGGCAGGGTGGACCTGGAAGTCAGATATGAAAGCGACTCCGTGCTGATCCGCGTCGCGGACACCGGCATCGGCGTTCCCGAATCCGCGTTGCCTCGCTTGTTCGAGGAGTTCTATCGGGCCGACAACGCCCGTGCCGCCGAGCGGGACGGGACGGGCCTCGGCCTGGCCTTCGCCCGGCAGGTGGTGGAGCGGCACGGCGGGCGGATCTGGTTCGAGAACAATCCCGGCGGAGGAAGCGTCTTCTCCTTCACGTTGCCTGCCGGCCCCATGTCTTCTTCGTCTGCGGTTCAGTAGGGATGACAGGATCCCGTCCTTCTGTTATGCTACCGAGACGTCAGTCGCCACAAAATGATCCGGTCGGGTTCCCGAAGGCACGCATGACGCCCGCATCGCTGTTGTTGAAGGTCTACTACGAACGCCTGCACGAACGCATGGCGGAGCGTCGATCGCAATTGCTCCTGCGAATCGATGATCTGTTGGCGGACGAACTGACGACGCGGGGTTTTGGCGTCATCGACGCGGAGAAGACCGCGGCATATCGCGAGGCTTGCGAGGCTTTCCTCGACGAGCGGCTGGAAATGTACAATCCCATCGGCGTCCAGTACACCTTCGGCAACGTTCCGTCGCATCTGGCTGCGGAACTGGAGCTCCAGTTGAACTGGTACGACAGCCGGGACGAGTTCAGGGATCTCTTGGCCGCGGCCCGTTCGCTTGCTGCGGACGGGGCGTCCGACGAGGCGTTGAGCGACCTGGCGGAGAATTTGATCTGTCGGGCCGGCGCGTTTCCGAACCGGAGCGTTATCGCCGGGTATCGTGCGGAACCTACCCTGCAGAAGCTCCCCGACTACGTTGTCGCCCGCGGCATCGAAGAGATCGTCTGCCGCCGCAACATGGCGGAGTGACCGGGGGTTTGGGGAGGTGAGGATCATGTCCGCGCATTCACAAAGTCGAATCCTCGTGCATCTGCGCCGTTGGCGCCGGCAAGGTCGTCTTCGGCGATGACGCAGGCGGAACCTGACGCCCGAGGTCGGCCGCATCCTGGCCCATTACGCCGGGCCGATTCACGAACATCTGATGAGCGTGTACGTGGACTACCACCGGCCCACGTGGTCTCTGGCCTGGGGCGTCGAGACGATGTGGCGGAATGAGTCGCCGTTCGCCCTCCCGACGATGTCCGCCGAGATCTTCGCCGCGCGGGCGTGGATCCTCCTGGAGCCCGCGGAACGGTTGATGCGGTTTGTGGACGAACCCTGGTGTCGGGCCGATCTGTTTTACGTCCGGAAGCTTGTCCTATGCGTCGAAGCGTATGGAGAACGGTGAGACGCCTTCACGTTCTCTTCATCTTGGCTTCGCTACACTCCAGGCAAGACCTAGGGTGGAAACGTCGTCAAGCCGGCGGTGCTCGCGAGGCGATATGGACTCGAGACGCCCAGGGACGATGGACGCACCGGGCTCGTCGCGAACTCCGATGGGTCGATGGCTGAGTCGTTCGTTCGACGGGAGGTGGAGGAGCGGCAATGGGACAGGAGAGTGTGGAGTTTCCGGTCCCAGGAAACATGGCCGGGATGGCGTTGTCGCATGTGAGAACCCTTGGTTTCTCGGACGTTCCATCTTCTGCCGTTGACCCAAGGGTCGCTCTTCGGTTACAATGGAGTCCATCGCTTGGAGTGTGCGATGGGCATCAGGGTTCGATGAATAGACCGCTGCGTGGATCGCTGAGCGAGATATGCGGCTTCGTGAAGAAGGTTGATGATGCGCATCTCTATCGGTGTATTTCTGTTTGTGTTTCCATCGTTCCTGTCTGTTCCTGGTTCTGTTCACGCCGGTGATTGGACTCTGGTCATCAATGAACTGATGGCGGACAACCAGAGTGTCGCCTCGGATGGGCAGGGAGACTATGACGACTGGATCGAACTGTACAACTACGGCGATGAGGCTGTCGATGTGGCCGAGTGTTGTCTGAGCGACGATCCCGCCGATCCGACGAAATGGCGTTTCTCCGCCGCGGAGCCGGCCGCAACCACGATCCCGGCCCGTGGCTATCTGCTCGTGTGGGCCGACAACGAAGCCGCCGAAGGGGTTCTCCACGCGAGTTTCAAGCTCAGCGCTTCCGGCGAGTCCCTCGTTCTCTGCGATCCTCAGAACGCTGTGCTGGACGCGGTGATGTTCGGCGATCAAGCTCCCAACACATCGTACGCCCGCGTTCCCAACGGCGACGGACTCTGGCGGACCTCCTCGACCCCGACCCCCGGCGGCTCCAACGACATCGTCGCAGGCGACGTCGTCATCTCCGAAATCATGTATCATCCCTATCACCCCGCTCTCACGCCGGAGGACACCCGGCGGGAGTGGATCGAGTTGTTCAACCGGGGCGTCGCGTCGGTTTCGCTGGCCGGCTGGAGGCTCGCCGACGCGGTCGATTTCGTCTTTCCGGATGTGGTGCTCGGGGCCGGCGAACGACTCGTTGTAGCGGCCGATGCGGATGTCTTTGTGAGCCTGCATCCGGACGTGCAGAAAGTGGTGGGGGACTGGACCGGATGGCTGAGCAATTCCGGCGAGAGACTGACGTTGACCGACGCCGCCGGAGTGGTGGTCGATTCGGTCGAGTACGCCGACGAAGGCGAATGGGCGGCCCGCGAACTGGGACCGATGGACCGGGGGCATCGGGGCTGGCAGTGGTCGAACGAGACCGACGGCGGGGGCAAATCGCTGGAGTTGATCGACGCGGCCCGGCCGAACGAATTCGCCCAGAACTGGGCGGCCAGTCTGGAGAACGAAGGGACGCCTGGAAGGACGAACTCCGTCGCCGCCGCCGACATCCCGCCGATTATTGTGGAGGTGCGGCACAGCCCCTTGATCCCGAAACCCGACGATTCCGTCACCGTGACGGCGAGGGTGATCGACGAATCCCTCCAGGGGACGTCCGTTCGTGTGCGATACCGCCGGGACGATTCCCTCTTTGCGGACAACGACAGTTACCCGCAGGCGAATCCCGATGACTTCACGACTGTGGAGATGTTCGACGACGGGACCCACGGCGACGGCCGCGCCGGAGACGGCGTGTACGGCGCCCGGATTCCCCCGCATGCGGACCGCTCCATCGTCGAGTTCTACGTCGAAGTCGTCGATGCCGATGGCCTTACCCGCACGTGGCCCGCTCCCAGCCTCGTGGACGGTCAGTGGGAACAGGTGACGAACGCCCTCTATCGCGTGGATTCGACGCTGGACGTCGACAACTACTGGGAGAATGGCGGTCGGCCGCTGTACTACGTCGTCATGACCGAGATGGAGCGAGGTCGGCTGGCCCGGATCGGCAGCCGAAGCAATGGAGAAGAGGACACCGGCGCCGCGCTGAACTGCACGTTCATCAGCATCGACGGCACGGGCACGCAGTTGTGCTATCGGTCGGCGGTCCGCAACCGCGGCCATGGCACGCGCAGCGGCCCGCCCAACAACTTCCACGTCGCCTTCCCTCGCGACGGACTCTGGAAGGATCGCGGCGGGATCAACTTCAACTGCCGGTACACGCACGCGCAGATCCTCGGCAGCGCGATCTTCCGCCTGGCGGGCATCGCGGCTCCCGACGCGGCCGCGGCGGAGTTGCGGATCAACGGCGCCGACCTGGCTTCTACGGGCAGTCCCATGTACGGCGTCTACGCGCGTCTGGACGCATTCGACGAGGATTTCGCCGAACGGCACTATCCCGACGATCCCAACGGCAATCTGTACACTTGCTTTCGCCTGGATTCCGGCGCGGCGGAGGCCGAACTCCGTTACGAGGGTCCCGATCCCAACGCCTACCGGGACCGCTATTTCAAGGCGAACCACGCGGCGCAGGACGACTGGTCGGACCTGATCCACATGGTGGACGTGCTCAACAACGCCCCGGAAGCGACGTACCTGGAGGCGGTCGAGGGAGTCATCAATCTCCGACAATGGCTGCGGCATATTGCGATCGATTCGCTCCTGTTGAACTACGAAACCGGGCTGAACATGGGCATCGGCGACGACTACTTCCTGTACCGCGGCGCCGTGGACCGTCGCTTCGTGTTGATCCCGCACGATCTGGACACGATCCTGGACCAGGGAAACGCCCACGGAAGCATCGATATGAGCGTGCTGTCCATCGTCAGGGGAGCGCCGGGACGCAACGGCGTCGACGGTCTCAAGCGGTTGTTCGATCATCCGGAGGTCATCGCTCTCTACTATAGGGAACTGGCCGAACTGATCGACACGGTTTTCTCGCCGGAGCAATTCGATCCCCTCGTGGATCACGTGCTCGGCGACTGGACGCCGGAGCAGGTGCGCCGTGCCATCAAGCAGTTCGTCGTAAATCGCAACGCGGCCGTGCTCGCCCAGATCGGCCCGCAGACCGACGCGGACTATCTCCCTCCGGAAGACGGCTGGACACCTGTGTCTTGGGGGCCATTGGTTATCAACGAGGTGTTGGCGGACAACGAGTCGGCCGTCGCGAGGGAAGGGACATTCCCCGATCTGGTCGAACTGTACAACGCCGGTTCGCAGACGATCAGTCTGTCCGGCATGAGTCTCAGCGACGATCCGCGGCAGCCGGCGAAGTTCGTCTTCCCGGCGGGCGTGACGATGAATCCCGGCGAGTATCTGGTTCTGACCGGAGGCGGCGTTGCGGACGCGAATAACCATCTGGGCTTCGGACTCGACGCCGCGGGCGACGGCGTCTATCTGTACGATGAGGCCGGCGAATTGATCGATTCGGTCGAGTTCGGTTCGCAAATACCCGACTTGTCCATCGGCCGAGCCGGGCCCGGCGATTTGTGGCGACTGACGGTTCCGACGTTCGGACGAGCCAATGTCCCGCAACCCCTCGGCGACTCCGGCAAGGTCCGGATCAACGAGTGGCTGGCCAGCGAGCGAGTTCTCTTCGAGTCGGATTTCATCGAGCTGTACAATCCGGACCCGTTGCCCGTCGCTGTCGGGGAGTTCTATCTGACGGACGCCGCTTCAGTGGATCCCGGCCGGCGACGGCTCAGGCCTCTGAGCTTCATCACAGGCGGGGGCTATGTGGTCTTCGCGGCCGACGACGGCGCCGATCCGGGCCATCTCGGATTCAAGCTCTCCTCCGACGGCGATCTGATCGCGTTGTACGACGCGTCGTACACGCCGGTCGACGCGGTGGTTTTCTTCCCGCAGACGACCGACGTCTCGCAGGGCCGACTGCCCGACGGCGATCCGCAATTCGAGTACTCCGTTCTCCCGACACCAGGATTGCCGAACGCAGCACTACTTGAAGACGCGGTTACGATCGTTCAGGAACTGGTGAAGGAAGCATCCGACAAACGTGTCCTGGTTCCAACCGGCCCCATCGGCGATGATTGGAGCGGCATCGAATTCGACGACACCTCATGGCTCCTCTGTTCCGGCGGTCCGGGCGGAGTGGGTTACGAAACCAACAGCGGCTACGAGTCGCTCCTCTCGCTCGACCTGGAAGACCAGATGCATGGGACGGGCGGAAATAATACCTGCTACATCCGTATTCCATTCGTCGTCGATGCGAAGACTCTCGCCGGCATCGACGGACTGACGCTGAAGATGCGTTACGATGACGCCTTCGTCGCCTGCCTCAACGGCGTGGAAGCGGCCCGCCGCAACTTCACGGGCACGCCCGCGTGGGATTCCTCCGCCGACCATTCCGGCGAATCCGCCACGGATGATTTCGACGAGTACATCGATCTCTCGCCGTTTCTCGCTGAGTTGAAGGCCGGCGTCAATGTCCTGGCCATTCAAGGAATGAACAGCGACACGAGCAGTTCGGATTTCCTCATTTCCGTGGTTCTGGAAGCGACGAAGACGGAGGACGGGATCGGAGACTATCCCTATTGGAACGAGTTGAATCTGCTGGACGGCCTGCGCGTGACGGAACTGATGTACAACGCACCGCAGGGCGAATCGCTCGACTACATTGAATTGCAGAATGTCGCCGCCGCGCCGCTGGATTTGGCCGGCGTTCGCTTCACGGCGGGGGTCGATTTCGAATTTCCGTCAATGACTCTGGCCCCCGGCGAATACGTCGTTGTGGCGGACGATCTTGCGGCGTTCCGCGAACACTATGGCGCCAATGTCAATGTGGTCGGCCAGTACACAGGGCATTTGAGCGACAGCGGAGAGCGTCTCGTTTTGAAACTGCCCTCGCCCTTCGATGCGGCGATCCTGCGATTCCGGTACGCCGACACGTGGTATCCGGCCACCGACGGTGGCGGCGAATCGCTTCAGATCGAAAACGCCGCCAACCCGGCCGCGACCTGGGACGCCTCGGAGAGTTGGTATGCGGCCTCGCCGAGTCCGGGCTCGCCATGACGTCCGGATAGGGGGGCCGCTTCGAGAGGAGAGAAACTCGCTTTTCCGAAGGCATTCCGGCGCGGGCCGCCGGTCATTCATCATGTATGGGAGCATCATCAGTGAGAAAGTTCGCGTCTTGTGTCTTTTTCGCAGCGTTGTGCGGCATGGCCATTCATGCCTATGCCGCCCAGGAAGAAACTCGCTACCGCATTCAGTCGGCGACGACCAAAACCGGCGGCGTCTTAGCGGCGGATGAAGTCTGGCCCGTCGTCGCAAGTCCCTACGAGCTTACGGGCAGTCTCACGATCTCGGCCGGATGTACGCTGACTCTCGAACCGGGTGTTGCGGTGTATCTTGACTCCGGCGTCAACATCACGGTGGCCGACGGTGGATGCCTGCTGGCGGAGGGCACAGAGGCTCAGGGAATTCAGTTCACTGCCGTGCCCGATTCGGGGGTGACCTGGGGCGGGATCACGATCGACGGTTCGGTCGATTCGCCGGAGACGCGCCTGGCGTATGTGTCCTTCTCGGGCAATGGAAGAACCTGTATTCACGTGTCCGGCGGCGCGCTGTATCTCGATCATGCGACCTTTGGCACGACGACGCACCAGTATGTGTCTCTGGACGACAGCTCGTTTCTGATCAGTCACTGTTATTTCCCGACGGCCACGACAGCGTTCGAACTTCTGCACGGCACCGGCGGGATCAGGACCGGCGGTCGCGGCATCGTGCGCGACAGCTTCTTCGGCTCCACAATCGGCTACAACGACGTGATGGACTTCACCGGCGGCAACCGCGACCGAAACGAGCCGATCATCCAGTACTACAACAACGTGTTCATCGGGTCCACCGACGACATCCTGGACCTGGACGGCACCGACGCCTGGATTGATGGCAACATCTTCCTGCATTGCCACCGCAACGGCGCGCCGGACAGCTCGGCTGCGATCTCGGGCGGCAACAGCGGCAGTCTCACCTCCGAAATCACGATCCTCGGCAACCTGATCTTCGACTGCGACAACGCCGCCACAGCCAAACAGGGCAACTTCTGCACACTCATCAGCAACACCATCGTTCATACGACCAAAGAGGGCGGAACGGATTTCGCGTCGGGCGTGGTCTGCGTTCGCGACACGACGCCGAGCGTGACCACGTTCGGCAAGGGGTTCTATCTTCAGGGCAACATCATCGTCGATGCGGAGCAGTTGGTTCGCAACTACGACGCCGCGAAGACGAGCGTCACGCTGGACGACAACATTCTGCCGATGTCGTGGACGGGCCCCGGCAGCGGCAACCTCGTCGCCGATCCGATGCTCACCCACATTCCTGAGGTTTCCGAGACGCAGTTCGCCAGTTGGCAACAGGCGCAGATCATGCGGGACTGGTTCGGTCTGCAAGCCGGCTCGCCCGCGTGCAGCGCCGGTCCGAACGGATCCGACATCGGAGGCGAGATTCCACTCGGCTCAACGATCTCGGGGGAACCGAAAGGCATGACCGCCCAGACGGTCGCGAGCCTTCTCGTGGGCGTGGATTGCACGGGGCACAACATCCCCTCGGCCGGTTTCCCGCTGGGCTCGGGATTTGCCTACTACCGGTGGCGGCTCGACTCCGGCGATTGGAGCGAGGAAACGCCCATCGCCTTGCCTATCGAGATCGCGGATCTGTCGCAGTGCCCGCATCGGGTCGAGGTTGTCGGACGGAACGATGCCGGTTGCTACCAGAACGATCCCGAACTGGTCTTTGCCGCCCATCTCGCAGGACGCAGCATGG
>CALMMH010001102.1 GCA_937868145.1 uncultured Phycisphaerales bacterium | reverse complement strand
GGTGTCTGAGGACTTCGCCAAGGCTCATCCTGAGGCGAAGGTGAACCTGCAGGCGGCTCAGGAGGCCATGACCCTCTTGAAGAACGATGGTTTGCTGCCCCTGGCCAAGACTCAGAAGGTCCTGGTCACCGGCCCCACCGCCAACAAGCTCTCGGTTCTCAACAGCGGCTGGACCTTCACCTGGCAGGGCGACAAGGAAGAGCTGTATCCGCAGGAGAAGAACACGATTCTCGAAGCGATCCAAGCCAAGGTCGGCCGGGGGAATGCCGTCTACGTCGACGCCGTGACGTTCGACAAAGAGATCGACATCGCCAAGGCGGTCGAGGCAGCCGCCGGCGTGGATGCGATCGTCGCCTGCATCGGCGAGCCGGCGTACTGCGAGACCCCCGGCAACATCGACGACCTGACAATGACCGAGCCGCAGTTGAACCTGGTCGAGGCTCTGGCCAAGACGGGCAAGCCCATCGTGTTGGTGCTGGTGGAGGGCCGGCCTCGCGTGATTCGCACGATCGTGGACGACGCCAAGGCGATCCTGATGGCCTACACGCCGGGCCTGGAAGGCGGCCAGGCGGTCGCCGACGTCCTCTTCGGCGACGTCAACCCCAGCGGCAAGCTGCCTCTGACCTATCCGAAATACCCGGGCGGCTTCGTGTGGTACGACCACAAGGTCAGCGAGACCCAGGGCGGCAACAAGTACGATCCGCAATGGCCCTTCGGCTTCGGCCTGTCCTACTCCAAGATCACCTATCACGGCCTGAAACTCGATATGAGCGAAGTCTCGCCCGACGATACGCTGACCGCGACGCTGCAAGTCACGAACGCGAGCGACCGGCCGGCCAAGGAGATCGTGCAGCTCTACCTCTCCGATGTGGTCGCCAGCGTGACGCCGTCGGGGAAGGTTCTGAAGCGATACCAGAAAGTGGAGCTCGCTCCGAAGGCGATGCAGACGGTCCGGTTCACCTTGGGTTGGGACGACTTGTCGTTCATCGGTCGGGACAACAAGCCGGTGGTCGAGCCCGGCGAGTTCAAGGTCCAGATCGGCGAGATGTCCGCTTCATTCACCGTTGTGAAGGGTAAGAAGTAAGGGACGGACGGTCTTTCAGCGTGTGAGACATCCGGGGTTGTTCGGGTGGCAGCGGCAAGCGGAGTCTTCGTAGCTTGCCGATGGCTCGTCCCCAGTCACAGAAGAACCATCGGCAAACTGCGTTTGCTGCGGCCACTCTTGTCTGTGCGATTATGGATTGTCGAGCAGGAAGCAGCAGATCTCTTTCATGCTGCGGATGTAGAGACGGTTGCCGATCAAGGCCGGGTGCGACCAGACCTCCGCGCCTTCGAAGAGCTGCCGGCGGGCGATTGGGGTGAACGCGTTGCGGGCGGCCCTGAGCAGAATGACCTCGCCTTTGACGGTGAACGCCAGGATGTGCCCGTTGCCTGCGAGAAGGGCGGCGTAGTCGTTGAAGGCGCTGTCGCCATCGGTGCTGTACAGGGTCTTCAGGTCATCGGCGTCCAGGCAAAAGAGACCTCGGAAACAGCCGAAGACCAGGCCGTCGATGACCACGGGCGTCGAAGTGTCCGGGGCGAATTTGCGGTTTTGGGCGACGGGAATCGGGTTGATCCGGCCGCTTGCGTCGAAGTCGTAGAGCCGGGTTCCGTTGTTCTCGGTGGCGACCAGGAGGCGACCGTCGACGTCGATCGGCGTAGGCACGTTGTAGTCGCCTTTCTTCGTGGGCAGCAGCGTCCAGAGGCGGCTGCCCGTGTTCGGATCCCAGCCACCCAGCGATGTGGCGTCGTGGCCGACGATCTGCCGGACGCCGCCGAAGGTTCCGAAGATCAACGAGCCGTAGCCGGGGCCTTCGCCGGGTGTTTGCCAGATCGTTTCGCCGGTGTAGAGGCCCAGCGCGACGAGGGATGCGTCAGGGGCCCCGGGATTGGCGATGAGCATATCGTCGACGATCAGCGGCGTAGAGCACAAGCCCCAGGTTGGCAGCTTGGCGTTGAACTCCTTGATGATGTTCCGACGCCAGACGATCCGCCGGCCCTCGATACTGACGCAGCGT
>CALMMH010001101.1 GCA_937868145.1 uncultured Phycisphaerales bacterium | reverse complement strand
GCGGAGAAGTTCGATAGGAAGCAGAACATCGAAAACCCGGAGTTGTATGCGGTGTTCCCGTTCCGCCTGATCGCTCTGGATCGGCCGAATTCCGACTGGGGCATCCGGGCCCTGAAGCACCGCTGGGACAAAGGCCATTCCGGCTGGCGGCAGGACGATGTCTTCATGGCGTATCTGGGTCTCACGGAGGACGCGCGCCGAGGGCTTGTAGAGCGTGCCGGCAACCATGATCGCGGCGAGCGGTTCCCGGCCTTCTGGGGTCCCAACTATGATTGGACACCGGATCAATGTCACGGCGGCGTGTTGCTTAAGACCTTCCAGGCCATGCTGATGCAGACCGACGGCCGGAAGATCCTTCTGCTGCCCGCCTGGCCCAGGAATTGGGATGTGAACTTCAAGCTCCACGCCCCTCTACAGACTGTGGTCGAAGGCGAGTATCGCGACGGCAGACTCCGGGTGCGCAAGGTTACGCCGGAAAGCCGCCGGGCCGATGTGGTCGACATGACACGACGGTGAGTTTCCGGTTGCCGGTCTTGCAGGCAACGGCTGATGGATGCGTCCATACGCTCGGACTGCTCATCCGTTCTATTGTTTCGCGTCCGGCGTGACGGCGGCACAGGCTCGCCGGAGGTACTCCTCAAATTGCCAGTCGCCGCTGCTGCCGGTTTGACGCGTGAGGACCAGGTCGAGGCTGGGCACAAAGGCGATATACTGGCCGCCGGAGCCGGGCTTGGCGCGGGCGTCGGCGGGAATGTCCTGCCCACTGCGGCCTCCCTCTCCGGTCAAGCGGGCGGGAAGCTCCCAGCCGTGCGAGAAAATCTGCGGATTGAGATCCCACCGCATCTCCGGAGTCCGCACATCGTGCGTTGGCGCCGCCGTTTCGTCCACGAACCACTTCGGAATTACCTGCCGGTCGCCCCACCGCCCGCCGCGGAGCATGCAGTACGCGATGCGGGCCAAATCGCGCGCCGGCATGCCCAATCCATGGGTTGGATGCGAACCAATCTTCTCGCCACCCTCGAAGAACTGGAACCACCAGTGCTCGATGCCGAGCGGCTTGAAGAGCGCCTCGACGGCAAACTGGTCATAGGGTTTGCCCGTGACGGTTTCGCACACCAAGGATGCATGGTGCAGCGCGTGCGTGGAGTAGCCGCAGCCGGTCCCGGGGTCGAAGGCGAGAGTCGCGGTCTGAGGGTCGCCGCTATGGCCCAGTATGTACTCCCAGGCGCCGTCGTTGAGCGAGCCGTTGGCCTCGGGACACAGGCCGGAGGTGTGATTGAACAGTTGCTTGACCGTGATCTGCGACTTGCGTGGATCGCTCAACGGCTGAGCCCAGGGAATGAAATCGAACGCCGGATCGTCGAAGGCCATCTTGCGGGGCGTCAATCCCTTTTGGCTCTGCTCCTACGCAATCGCCAACACCGTGGCACAAACGGCCTTGGAGACCGAGGCGACGCGACGAGAGTCCGTCTTGGCGCTGTTGCCGCGTTCGACCTCAAGCACAATATGCCCCCGGCGAATCACGACCGCGGCGAAATCCCGCTCGTCGCTCTGCAGCAGCCATTCCCTCAACTCGTCCAGTTTTGCAGGGTCCATGCCGGCTACCGTGCGAAGATCCTCCGGCCTGTTGATCGCTCGCCAGCCGCCCTGCGACTCCGGCACAGGGAAATAGGAGGAAGCGGCCTGCGGCACTGTATCTGCCGAGTCATTCGACACCTGCACCACAACGCGTCGATACGCCGTCAACGGCGGAGTCCCCTTGTCTCGCAAGGCGAGAACCACATGGAGGGTCTTCCCGCCGGCGTCGGTCGGGACGGTCAGGCAGACGAGCGATGACGATGGGTTGGTCAGAGCCACGTCGCCCTCGTATGTGCCGGCCTCGCGGTAGACGAACCACTCGTAGGCAAGCGTGTCGCCGTCGGGGTCACGCGAGGGCCCCGCATCAAGCGACACCGTCTGGCCGGGGCGGGCAGGGATGTGCAGGATATCTTCGCCCTCATCGCCGTTGAGGACTGCACGAGGGGCGTGGTTTGCTTCATCCGACGATTTCACACACCAATCGAGTCTTGCACGGAAGTCGTTCTGCAGATCGGCCGCCCACCGAGCGAGGGTGTTGTCGCGGCTGGTTACGCCCTTCCATGTGTCGGCCTGATTGGCCCAATAGTAAGGTTTGTCCGGGAAGTTCTCGTTGAGCCCGTAGCGGCCTGCCCAGGAACCCCAGAGCGGCTCGTTCGGATCATTCATGCCGGAAACGGGCTGTCCTTGGACTGCGTACTGGGTCG
>CALMMH010001100.1 GCA_937868145.1 uncultured Phycisphaerales bacterium | reverse complement strand
GCACCTTCACGCCGAAGTCGTTCTATGATGAGTTCGTCGGGCTCGATCTCCGCGAGTTCGTCAACATCGGCGACGATCCGATGCGCCCCAAGGGCAAGCACTACGAGATCGATCTGACGCAGAACCTGTACGACGGTCGGAACATGAACTACGCCAATGTCGAGATCCAGACGGTGAAAGAACTCGTCGTCAAAGTGCTCCTGGACAACAAGGTCGTTTGCTTCGACGCCGACGTGTCGCCGGACCAGGACAGCGGCAAGGGCATCATGGCCCGCAACCTGTACGACTACGAATCGGCCTACGGCCTCGAGCTGGACCTGAACAAGGCCGAGCGTCTGAGCTTCCGCGACGGCACGATCAATCACGGCATGGTCTTCATCGGCGTGGATCTCCGCGACGACAAGCCCGTCAAGTGGCTCGTCGAGAACAGTTGGGGTTCGGACCGCGGCAACGGCGGGCTCTGGACCATGTACGACGACTGGTTCGACGACAACGTCTACAAGATCATCGTCCACCGCGACTACGTGCCGCAGGAGGTCCTGGACATCCTCGACCAACCGGCCGAGACGTTGCCCGTCTGGGACCCCATGTGGTGACAGGACGTGCCGTTTGGCGGGCGGTCTGCAAGGTGTGATTTCGGGCGTCACAGGCGAGCCATTCGTTTGTGACGCTCGTTTTTTTTTGACCCGAATCAGGCCGTGACTCACCGACTGCGGGGCACGTTGGACCGGGCTCGGATATTCCCGGAGGAATTGCCGATGAGGCCCGGCAGATTTCCTCCAACGCCTGCGCCGTAGCCGGTTCCCAATCCGCCGCCGTAGCTTCCGGCCGGCCCCATCATCTGGTTGCCGTACATCCCGCCGAACCCCATCGACGGCAGGGAGTAGTTGGCGGGCGGGGCGGTCAAGTCGCGGATGTCGTAGACCCGTGTTTCCAGCTTGGGCGCGGGCAGGGCGGTTGTCGTGCCGATGGTGATGACGCCGCCGTGGACGACGTAGGCGATCCTGTCCGACGCTCCGGCCGAAAGCGAGAGCACCAGCATGTCCAGGTACTGCCGAATGCGGAGGCCGGGGAGTCCGTCGATGCCGATCGGCGTATCGCGATAGACGCCGGCGCCGTCGAGACTCCTCCAAAGCACAACGACATTCAGCGGCGGAGCGGTGCAGTTCCGCAGGATCTCGATCGCCTCACAGAGCGGCATCTGGGGCGTGAAGGCGGCCGGCGTCCGATGAACCGGGGGAACCGAAGTGTTCGGTGCAGGCTGATTTACGCGGTCTCTCTTCGCCGCGGAAACACCTGGGTCGGGCGGCGCATTCGGCTCGGCGGCCGGGAGCGAGGCGGGTAGAGCCGCGACGAGGGCGACTACGATCAACGAGCTGCAAACGATTGTCTGTGAGAATCCCTTGCTCATCCTCTATCCCCCGATTCGCTCGGCGTGAGCACGGTCTTCGCCGTGACCGGAAAGGACGATCCATGCCGGAATACTCTCCATTAGACCGCAAAGGTCGTTGCGACGTCAACCAGAAGTTCAACCTGTGTGGGAGAATCTGTTGTGGCAGGGGAAGGCCGCATCCTGAAGCCCTGGCGGTCACCCTGGAATTCCGAACGGGTCGATGGCGATGATGCCGTTGGATCGCTCGACCCTCACGGGGATCGCCGCCTTGCGGCTGTCGTGTGCGAGGCGTTCGATGTCGTCTTTGAGATGCTCGGGAACGTAGAGCGAGCAATCCGACAGCAGGCGGAGGCTGCGCGAGTACAGGATCACCATCTGCTCCAGTGTTTCCCGGTCCGTGGCGTTACATACGTTTGGCCGACGCGGTTGCGATCGTTCGTCCATACCCCTGTTCCTCATTAGATGCATCGCATGGGTGTCGAGGCCGGACCTCGCCGGTCCCGATGGGCTGACGGTGTCGTTGTCTGTTATTCTACAGGATACTCGGAAGGACGCCAGTTTATCCGATCGGAGTAACGCGTGGAAACGGGGGAATTGGAGGGAACGAGGGTTCGCCGGCATCTCGTCCTCGCGGACGGATGTGCGATGGATCCGCTGTGAAGATCGGCGGCTACTTCGCGACCGAACTCAGCGGCAGCATCTGCTCGGACCGCAGGAGGGAATCCGCGTTGGCCGTGATGGTGTCCCCGGCGGACTGGATCGCGTCCAGCGTTCTGCTTGCGGCGGTCACCACCTTGGCGTTGGAATCCTGAGCGATGATACGTTCCAACAGAGCGCAGGTCTCCTGGCTGGGATAATTTCGCAGCGCTTCAATTGCGGCGGTTCGGCCGTACTCGGCGGAAACCTCTTTGTTGCCGGCGGCCGCATAGAGAAGCTGGCTCTGGGCCTGCGGGCTGTCGATCTGCGTGATGGCGTTGTAGACATCCATTCCTTCGCCCGGCGCCGAGGCCTCAAGCCGCTGCAGGAGGTAGCTGACGCTTTGGGTGTCGGCCACTTTCGCCAGGGCCTCGATCGCTGCTTGTTGCAGGCTGTCCTGGGGCGTTGACTTTACGTCTCCGGCCAGCGAAAGCAGAGCCTCTGCGGCCTGCGAGGACTGGATGTTCCTGACCAGTTGGGCAAGCTGTTCCATTTCGGCTTCGGTGGCCGCCGTCTCGTAGCGGGCAATGATCTCGTCGAGAACCGGCGTGTCGGCCATCTTGGACAAGGAAGCGAGGGTGGCCCTTGCGATCGTCGGGTCGCTTGTCTGCGTCATGGTGTCGAGCAGAAGCGGCCAACTGTCGTGGTTGCTGATTCCGGCGATCCGTCTACTCAGCTCCTCTTTGTACGAACCGTCCTCCGTCTCTGCCACCGTGTCCAGCAGGGCGGCGGCAGCCGTCGGCGTCCCAATTCGGGCGAGCGCCTCGGCAGCCCACAATCCGGCGTGGCCTCCGGCATTCACCAACTCATTGAGACTGTCCACCGCGGCGTCTCCGAGAGCCACGAGGTCTTCCATGCACTGCTTGATCTTGGCGTGGTCCTTCTCGTCGAGTGCCATGCGGAGCATCGCCACGACCTTGTCCGGACCCTCGAGTTCATCGATGTTGACAGCGGTGGGCGACCGATCGGATACAACAGATCGATTGGTTTCATCCTGCTGTCGGCGAGGCGAGTTCGCCAAATCGGAAGCCGGCACCCCGTTGGGTTCCATCCCGGATCCGGCATCTGCTGCAACGCCGTCATTGTCTCCTGCCGCCTGATCATGGCGAGGAGACGTCGTCGATCCTTGCTGAGTCTCCCGTGCGGGCGACGTAAGCACCTGGCGTTCGATGGACTGGCTTGCGAAATAGAGAGCGACCAGCGCCAATACGAGCGACGCCGGATACAGCAGAAGAGGCCATTCGAATTTTCTGGCCTTTCGCGGCGTCGCCGGAACCGCTGTATCGGACTGCTTAGGGGTTTTCGAACGAATGCCTCTCATAGGAATCCTGCAAACCAAGGCCCGGTTGGCCTGGTGTGAGCCAGGCCAACCGGGAGGTTTCATCAGTCTTTGACGAAGGTCACGTTATTTGCCGTACGTTCCGGCGCGAATCTTCGCGATCTCCGCGGTCGTCAGCACATCATTGAAGATGGCGACTTCATCCATCAATCCGTTCGTGGTTTGATACCAGGGGCCGTCGATGCCTCCGATCACGAACGTGGCGTCCTCGACATTCATGGCCGAGAAGTTGGTCTTATTGGCATCGACGCCGAGAATCGCGCCGGCGGTATCATCCCAAACGCTCACGGTTCCCGTATGGGTGGCGTTGTCAAAGGTCACGGCGACATGATACCATCGTCCGACAGTGATCGTGGAACTATGCGTCAACACTTCCTCCGTCGTGCCGGTTCCCGTGCCGATGTACAAGGCGATCCGCCCCGCGGCGTCGATCATAACCCCGTACGAGGTCTGTCCGTTCCCGCGACTGTGTTTGGTCACCAGCGGATGCTCGCTGTTGTTGAAGTAGTCGAGACGCGTCCAGAAGGCGATCGAGAACGTCTTGTTGGAGGTTCCGTTCTTGCCCGGGAAGTTGGAGGGTAGATTCACGTCTCCGATGTAGAAGGTATAATCCTCGAGCCAGTACTGTGCGGTGGAGGTGAAGCGGGCGGAAGATTCTCCCTGCTTGAAGTTGACCTCGTCCGCGATGACGCCGCTGTTGCCCAAGGTGAGTTCTTTGATGCTGTCGACTTCCAGCGTGTCGGCCTCGAATTCCCACACCGCCACGGCGTTGAGGTCCTTCGTGAAATCGTTGCCCTTCTTCGCGATCTCATACGTCGCCTTCAGGGTGACGCCGGTGTAGGCCTGATAGCCCCGCAGCAGGATATACCAGGTGGCTGCGGCGGGATTGGCGACTTCCACCGCCTCGTTGTTGCCGATGAGGTAGGGGCGATAGTCCCAGTTCGTCAGCGTGGGCTTGGAGCCTCTGCGAACGTACAGATCCACGTCGCCGGTGCCGCCGGACATCTCGATCCTCAGGGTGTCCTGGCCGGTCGGCACGTCGATCTTGTAGTACGTTTCGCTGCCGGAGGCGCCGCTCAAACCAGTCACGGCTACGCCGTTCTGCAACGCGGTGACCTCCTCGGGCACCGGAGTGTAGGTCGCTTTCAGGCTCACGCCCGTGTAGGCCACATATCCGCGGAGCATGATGTAGTACGTCGCGGCCGTCGGGTTATCGATCGTGACTGTTTCGTTGTTGCCGATCAGGTACGGACGATAATCCCACTCGGTCATGCTGGGCTTGGAGCCCTTGCGAACGTACATATCCACGTCGCCGGTGCCGCCGGACATCTCGATCTCCAGCTTGGCTTGGCCGGCGGGCACGACGATCTTGTAGAACGTTTCGCTGGTGGAGCTGCCCGCGAGTCCGGTGACCGCCACGCCGTTCTGCAACGTGGTGACCGTATCCGGGATCGTGCCGCCGCCGTAAGAGGCCAGCAGGGTGACGCCGGAGAAGGCCTGATAGCCGCGGATCATGATGTACCAGGTGCCCGCGGTCGGATTGTTCACGGTGACGGTCTCATCATTGCCCGGGAGATACGGACGATAGTCGTATTCCGCGGTCGTCGGAACCGAACCCCGCTTGACGTAGAGGTCGGCGTCGCCGGTGCCGCCGGACATGACGATCTCGAGCTTGGTCTGGCCGCTCGGCACCTCGATCTTGTAGTACTTGGCGCCGCCCTGGCTGCCGGAGATGTCCTTCACGGCCACGCCGTTGACCAGCGTGATCGTGGTGGTGCTGGCGGAGTAGTCGGCCAGCAGCGTCACGCCGCTGTAGGCCGCGGTGCCTTTGATCATGACGTACCAAGTTCCGGGCAGCGAACTGGCGCCGATGCTGACGCTCTCGGTGTTGCCCGACTGGATCGGCCGGTAATCCCAGCTCGACGTCGTCGGCTTGCTGCCTTTCTTGATGTACAGGTCGGCGTTGCCGGTGCCGCCGGACATGCTGAACAGCAGAACGTCCTGGCCGCTGGGCACGACGATCTTGTAGTAGGTCAGGCTATTCTTGGCGCCGGCCAATCCCGTCAGAGGCACGCCGTCCTGGAGCTGGAGCACGTCGCCATAG
>CALMMH010001099.1 GCA_937868145.1 uncultured Phycisphaerales bacterium | reverse complement strand
CCGTCATCAGCAGCAAAGAAGCCCTGTCGCTGCCGGAGATCCCGAAGTCCATGGTCATTGTCGGCGGCGGCGTGATTGGCTGCGAAATGGCGTGCGCCTACGCCGCGTTCGGGACGAAGATCACGATCGTCGAGGCGTTGGACAGGCTGCTGCCCATGGAGGACACGTGGGTGAGCCGGCTGGTCGAACGGGAATTCAAAACCCTCGGCATCGAGCCCATGACGAGCCGCAAGGTGATGGGCGTCGATAAGAGTTCCTCCCCTGCCAGGGTGAGCCTGGACGGCGGGCAAACCATCGAAGCCGAGAAAGTGCTCGTAGCCGTCGGCCGGCGGGCCCGCGTGGACAAGGACGTCGTCGCGGCCCTGGGCCTGGAGATGAATGGTCCGGCGATCAAGGTGAACAAGAAGCTCGAAACGAACGTCTCAGGCATCTACGCCCTCGGCGACATCGTCGGAACGACCTATCTCGCCCACGGGGCGACCGCAGAGGCGGAGATCGCCGCGGCCAACGCCACCGGCGGCAACGAGGAAATGCTCGACTATTCGATGGTCCCCCGCGTGGTCTTCACGTTCCCCGAGGTGGCCTCGGTCGGCAGGTCGGAGGAGAAGTGCCTGGCGGCCGGGATGGACATCACGGTCGGCAAAGGCTTCTACCGGGCCAACGGCCGCTGCCATGCGGAGAACAACACCAACGGCCAGTTCCACGCGGTCCGCGACAACGGGATGAACGAGATCGTCGGCATCAGCATGGTCGGCGACATGGCGACCGAATTCGTCGCCTTCGCTCGCACGCTGCTGGGCACCTGCGAGCCGATCCGCCAGATCACGTTCCCGCACCCGACCGTCTCGGAGACGATCGAAGACGCAGTCCACGAGGCCCTCGGCGGACTCCTCTTTGAACAGTGATGAGATCAGCCGTGGAGAGTGAACAAGATCAACAATCGCAGACGACCGATCCACTGGCCATTCGCGATTGCGGCTTGGCGGAGTATCGGCAGGTGCTGGCTTTGCAGCAGCAGCTGCAGGAGCAGCGCAGGGCCGGGGTGATCGGTGACATCGTGCTGATCGTCGAGCACCCGCCGGTGATCACGCTGGGGGCGCACAAGAGCTCCAACAAGCTGTTGGCTGGTCCGGAGGAACTGACGCAACGGGGAATCGACCTCGTCGAGATCCGTCGTGGCGGCGGAACTACGGCCCACAACCCCGGCCAACTGGTTTTCTATCCCATTCTGCACCTTCAGAAGCTTGGCCTGGACATCAACACGTACGTCCGGACGCTGGAACAGATCGGAATCGAGCTGCTGGCTGCGTTGGGCGTCGAGAGCGACAGACGAAAAGGGTTCCCCGGCCTGTGGGTCGGCCCCCGAAAGATCGCCTCCATCGGGGTTCGGGTGTCGCGGTTCGTCACTTGCCACGGCATGGCGATCAACGTTCAGAACGATTTGGGCATCTTCGGATGGATGGTCCCGTGCGGCCTGGACGGCGTGACGATGACTTCCGCCCAGAAAGAAACGGGCAGGGTTTACGAGATGAATCAGATCAAAGAGCAGTTGACCGCCCTTCTGCATCGATACCTGGGCGGCAAGGCCTCGCGGGATCGGGGGGTGGAGCGATCATGACTGAGCCGGTGCGAAAACTGCCGCCGTGGCTGAAACGGCCCTGGCCGGCCGGACATAGTTTTCAACACACCCGCGAGACGGTGGAATCGCTGGGCATCGAGACGATCTGCACGAACGCCAACTGCCCGAACCGCGGCGAGTGCTGGGGCCGGGGCACCGCCACCGTGCTGATCCTGGGCAACGTCTGCACGCGCAACTGCCGCTTTTGTTCCGTGGGCACAGGCAAGCCACAGCCGCCGGACCCGACCGAGCCGACGCGTCTGGCGGACATGGCCAAACAAATGAACATCCGGTATCTCGTCCTCACGAGCGTTAACCGCGACGATCTGCCCGATGGCGGCGCGAGCCATTTCCGCGACTGCATCGCCGAGGTCCGGCGTCAGTGCCCTGCCATGCGGTTCGAGATCCTCACGCCGGACTTTCGAGGCTGCACGGAGCAGGCACTAGAGACGCTGGCGTCCGCCCTGCCCTTCGTCTTCGCGCACAACGTCGAAACCGTGCCGTCGCTCTACCCGGCGGCCCGTTCCGGCGGCAATTACGAGTATTCCCTGGGCGTGCTGCAGATGGCCCACGACCGGTATCCCGGCGTTGCGACAAAATCCTCGATCATGCTCGGCCTGGGCGAGAGCGACGACGAAGTCGAGCAGGTTCTTCGCGACCTCCATCGCGTCGGCTGCGACCGGCTCACCATCGGCCAGTACCTCAAGCCCTCGAAGGACTCGCTGGCGGTGGTCGAGTACATCACGCCCGAAAAATTCGCATGGTGGAAAGAGCGGGCGACGGAGATCGGTTTCTCCTGGGTCCTGTCCTCGCCGTTCGCGCGCAGTTCCTACTTCGCCGAGCAGGAAAACGCCCGATAACCTCCGCACGAAGCGAGCCTCGTGAAACGTGGAATGCCCGGACACATGTGCGGCGTTTCCCGTCTCCCATTTCCCCATTTGGCCAACAGCGAATCGTTGTGTATGGTTTGTTGGAGCCATTGAAGTTTGTCAGTGTACAAGTGACCCCTCATCATCCGAGGAGTATCATGAAACCGGCCAGAAACACCCGACACCCAGGGCCGCAGGGCTCCGTGCTCGTTCTTTCACTAATCTTCATCGCCCTCTTCTCCGCGTTGGCCGCGGCGATGGCCAGCATGTCCGGCGCAAACGTCCAGATCGCGGAAAACCACCGTAAGCTGGACAACACGCGCGCCTGCGCCGAGTCCGGATTGGAGGTCCTCCGCTACTGGATGAACAAGGTTGAGATTTCCGGGACCACTGCGCCGGACGAACGGTTCGCCCAATTGGCGACCTCTCTGCAGAACGAACTGACCGCCGCCGAGGCCACGAACATCTCGCCGATCAGCACAAGTTCGACCATCACCATCCCCAACGTGTCGCTCAATTCGAATCTCGGCCAGAGTTTCTCCTCGGT
>CALMMH010001098.1 GCA_937868145.1 uncultured Phycisphaerales bacterium | reverse complement strand
CCTGATCGACCGAGGCGAACAGCCGCTGGTCGTACGTATTCGGATAGCTGAGCAACTCGTTGTGGTTGATCTTCACGAGAAACGGGATCTTGTGCGCGTACTTGCGAGAGACGGCGCCGAGACCGCCCAGCGTGGAGGCGACCGCGTTGCAGCCGCCTTCGATCGCCAGTCTCACGATGTTTTCCGGGTCGAAGTAGATCGGATTGGGCGCGAACGACGCGCCGGCCGAGTGCTCGATGCCCTGATCCACAGGCAGAATGGACACGTAGCCGGTGCCTGCGAGGCGACCGTGACTGAAGATCGACTGCAGGTTCCGCAGGACACGGGCGGACCGGTCCGTGGCGGCGAACACGTCGTCGACGAACGTCGGTCGGGGCAGGTGCAGAGCCTCCCTGGCGATGGTCTTGCATTCGTGATTCAGCATCCTGTCGGCGTCGCTTCCGAGAATCTCCCGCACGGCATTGCTCATCATCAGTCTCCTTTAATCGAGGTCCAATCCGTTTGACGGGGTGCGTCCTGCCGCACCGCGCCTGTCGGCAATCATATCGGCATGTCGGATCGATTCAAGCCCGATGTTCTCGCGGACGGCGATGTTCGGCATCCCGCCGTTCTGGAACGCCTCGCCGGCTGTCATGCAGAAGGGAGGCAATTGCGTCTTTTCCCGGCGGCAGAATAGGATCATTGCTCATCCGGCCGATGGAGACGCAGGTGTACTGTGGAAGGATGCTTTGATGCTGGATGTGGAGCATCGTTGTGCGAAGAACGCAGTCTTTACAACAATCCCGCCGGGGCGAGGTGGTGTACGCTGGGCAGCGGCTGGTACGGTCGAAGACGCAGGGGCAACGGACCATATTCGTGAGGGGGTCTTTGTCGCCAAGACCTTGGGATGCCTGGGGGCAGGGCAAGATTGCGAACAATCAGACGCCAAAGGCTCCGGCATCGTGAAGAATACCTGTCGACCGACGCGTGCATGGGATCGGCTCCTCGCGGGGAGAGAGGACGTATCGATGAGCATTACAACACTCATGCTCGGCTGGGAGTTTCCGCCCTTCATCAGCGGCGGACTCGGCACGGCATGTTACGGATTGACCAAGGCCATGAGCCGCCGGGGGATGCAGGTGACGTTCATCCTGCCGAGGGAGAAACCGATCCGTCTCGCCGGCGGAAGCTCCGATGTCGGCAAGGCTCTTGCTCGGGAGATGCCCAACGTGCGCATCCGGGCTGTTGCGTCGCATCTGAGCGCCTACGGCAAGTATGGTCCGCAACCGGTTCGCCCGGTCACCGCTGCGGTCGAAGCGGAATTGGCTGACGAGCCGCCCACAGGCGAAGCGGCGACGTATGGCCCCAGCCTGGAGAAAGAGGTGTTCCGATATGCCCAGAGAGTGATGCGAATCGCTCAGCGAGAGACATTCGACGTGATCCATGCGCACGACTGGATGACGTTCCCTGCGGGAGTCGCAGTGGCCGCCTCCACCGGCAAGCCCTTGATCGTGCAAGTTCATTCCACCGAATTCGACCGTAGCGGCGAGCATGTGAACCAGTTCGTGTACGACATCGAGCGCCAGGGTATGCACGCGGCCGCGCGGGTGATCACCGTCAGCCATTACACGCGCAACGTCGTCGTCAGTCGTTACGCCGTGCCGCCGACGAAAGTGGATGTGGTCTACAACGGCGTGGAGCAAGCCACCGGGTCCCCCCCCCTCCCTCACTCGGCCTGGCCCACGCGAAGCGAAAAGGTCGTGTTGTTCGTCGGCCGCATCACGATGCAGAAAGGGCCCGAGTATTTCCTGCGCGCCGCCAAGAGAGTTCTGGAGAAGCTGCGGAACGTCAAGTTCATCATGGCCGGCGACGGAGATCGCTTGCATGGGATCATTGAGATGGCTGCTTGCCTGGGGATCGGACACCGGGTTTTCTTCACCCGTTTTCTGCGGGGGGGCGATGTCCAACGGGTGTATCAGATGGCCGATTTGTATGTGATGCCCTCGGTCTCGGAACCGTTCGGGATCGCGCCGCTGGAGGCGCTGCAGAACGACGTGCCGGTGCTGATCAGCAAACAGAGCGGCCTGGCCGAGACGTTCCGCAACGCGCTGAAGGTGGACTTCTGGGACATCGATGAGATGGCCAACAAGGTCGTGGCCGTGCTTCGACATCCGCCGTTGAGCGAAATGTTGCGCGTCAATGGTCGCAGGGAGACTCTTCGGTTCCGCTGGGAAGATTCCGCCGCGAAAGTGAACGACATCTATCGCAGAGTCCTCCATGTCGCCTGATCCGCTTCAGGCAGGGTGAGTCCATGACCTCAGTGTGCTTCTATTTTCAGGTTCATCAGCCCTACCGTCTTCGCCACTACACCATCTTCGACAGCGCGACGGATTATTTCGATGGGTTCAAGAACGCCCAGGTCTGCCGCAAGGTCGCCGACAAGTGCTATTTGCCGACGAATCGGCTGCTGCTGGACCTGATCCTCCGTTATGAGGGCCGGTTCAAGGTCGCTTTCAGCATCACGGGCATACTGCTGGAGCAGTTTCGGGAGTACGCGCCGGACGTTCTGCGGAGTTTTCAGGACCTCGCGGAAACCGGTTGCGTGGAGTTTCTGGCCGAAACCTACCACCACAGCCTGAGTTTCCTCTTTTCGCCCGGCGAATTCGCCTCACAGGTCCAGGCCCACAAACGACTGATTCGAGACACGTTCGGACAGATGCCTCGCGTGTTCCGGAACACGGAACTGATCTACAACAACGCGCTTGCCGAGGCTGTCGAGCGGCTGGGCGGTTTCGACGCGATTCTGAGCGAGGGCGCCGATCACATTCTGGGATATCGAAGTCCCAACTATGTGTACCGACCGCCGAACACCTGTCGCCTCAAGCTGCTTCTGAAGAACTATCGGCTCAGCGACGACATCGCCTTTCGGTTCTCCAACCGGGCCTGGAACGAATGGCCGCTGCGGGCGGAGAAGTTCGCGCACTGGATTCACGCCGTCAACGGCAACGGCACCGTCGTGAACCTCTTCGTCGATTACGAGACCTTCGGCGAGCACCAGTGGGAAGACACGGGGATCTTCGAATTCCTGCGACACCTGCCGACGGAGATCTTCAAACACCCGGACACCGACTTCAAGACCCCCAGCGAGGTGGCGGCAGCCTATGATGCGGTGGATGTCGTCGATGTGCCCTATTTCGTCAGTTGGGCGGACATCGAACGCGACCTCTCCGCCTGGCTGGGCAATCCCATGCAGCACAACGCCATTACGGAACTGTACAACCTCGAAGGCCAGGTGAAGGCCTGCAACGATCCCGATCTCTTGGCCGACTGGCGGAGACTCCAAACCTCGGACCATTTTTATTACATGTGCACCAAGTGGTTCGCCGACGGCGACGTCCACAAGTACTTCAATCCGTATGATTCCCCCTACGATTCCTACATCAACTTCATGAACGTGCTGGACAATCTCCGATCCCGCTGCGATCCGGAGCTCAATCCATCGAAGACGGGCCTTACCGCGGCTCCCGCATAACCCGGATCGATCCAGATCGGTTGCATTTTCCACGCTGTTTGGGTATCATAGCAATGTAGCAGTATTGGGGTGCCCATGGATCGAAGATCATTCCTCAAGATGGCCGGATTCGTCGCCGCCATGTGCGAGCGGGCGGTGGCCCGGAGTCTGGTCTTGCTGGAGATCCCCGACGCGATCACCCTCTCAAGAATCGAATGGTTTCTGTACGAGACGGGGCTGCGAGGATCGACCGACGAGACGGATCGTCGCTGTGCGGTTCGGATCACCGCCGAACCCGGGATTCACGGATGGGCGGACGGGCCCGATTGGATCATGCCCAACGCCCCAACCTCCGGTGCGATCAGAAATCGGCTTCTGGGACGTCAGATCGAAGGGCCCGGCGTGGTTTGGCGCGAGCTCTGCGAGGCCGGTGTGCCCCTGGCCACCCTCGGGGCGGTGGACGTTGCCTTATGGGATCTTCTCGGGCGTCTGGAAGACAAACCGGTCCATGCGTTGCTCGGTACACAACGTCAGAAGGTCAAGGCCTACGTAACAACGGACTTCAACCTCGGCAACCCGGCTCAGTATGCCGAATACGCCCTGTCCTGCCGGCAAGCAGGCGTTCATGGGTGCAAGATCCGGCCGCACTTTGCCCCAGGGGCAGGCGCCGAGGGAGCCGCCGGAATTGGATTTCCCGACCGGGACATGGCGGTCTATCAGGCTGTTCGCGAGGCGGTCGGCCCGGACTTTGCGTGCATGGCCGACAACGGCGGGACGTACACCTACGATGAAGCCCTGCGAGTCGGCCGGCTCCTGGACGACCTGCAGTACGCCTGGTACGAATCGCCCATGCCCGAGACGGAATCCTGGCGAGAACGTTACATTGCGCTGGCCGGGCAATTGAAGACGTCCATTTGCGCTCCGAAAGCTCTCGCGGAATCGCACCCGGCCCGGATTGCGTGGCTGACTTCCAGGGCCTGCGATATCCCCAAGATCGACATTCACCGGGGCGGGCTGACGCCGTGTGTCGAGGTGGCCGCCGCATGCGAATCCGCCGGAGCCAGGCTGGAACTGGCCGACATAGGCCTGGATTCCTACCCGCATCTCCAGATCATCGCCGCGACCTCCGAATCGCTCATCCGATATGTGGAGTTGTCTTCGTTGTCGCGGACGACGGACGTCCACCCCGGCCGTACGACGTCGGAGCCTGCTCTCGACGAGGAAGGCTGCGTCGCGATTCCTCAGACTCCCGGCATGGGCCTCGAACTCGACTGGCAGCACATCTTCACCCATCGCGTGGGTTGAGTGCCCTCCTGCGGACGATCACTCTTCGGAGAAGACGACACACCAGCGAATCTCTCCGCTCACAGGGGCGTCGATGCGAACTCTCACCCGCCATTCGTCCTGGTCGAGGAGCGTGATCGTGGCCTCGCCGGCGTCGTTGGAGACGCTCACGCGCGTTGCTTTCCAGGGGGTTGTCCGCCCCATCGCCGCGATGCGCAACTCATATGGATCGTTGGCGACCATGCGGCTGACGCCGCTGAGCGTTCGAGTCGCGCCGTCCCATTTCTCTTCGAGCAGGTCGGGGATCGCCTGGGCGATGTGACGCGACGTGCTGACCACCTGGGGCCTGTCGCTGATCGGACGAATCGCGAGAATCTTGCAGCTCGCAGCGGGAAGATCGCTCTCCAGCATGGTGCCGAAGGGGCCGACGAACTCGTCCGCCCAGTAGTCGAACCCCACGTACCGGTCGGCTTTCGGCAGGCCGATTCGCTCCGTCGCGCAGGAAATGCGGGTATCTTCCTTCTCGCTCCAATTGAACAGGCCAACCACGTCGCGTCGGGGCTCTTTGCGATCATCGGTCAAGAGCCAGATCCGAGCGATTCTCTGCTCGAGCCAGTCCACCGGGCGCGCCTTGAGCCCATGGGCGGGCATCGACCGCTGGAGCAGGTGGATCCGCTGAGGAGAAAGGGCTTTGTAGTTCTCGCTGCTGGCGTTCAACTGCCCGGTCAACGTGACCCAGGAAACCAGCGCTCTGGCGTGCTCGATCGGGACGCTGTTGGTGACGTAGATCGGGTCCGGGTCGTTGTACCAGACGCGACCGTGAAGGAAATACAGATTGCTGCCGCTGAAGGGACCGGCGCACATGGAGCCCCAGTCGCGGCCGTTGTCGGGGCCGATCCGCATCGCGTCGAGCAGGCCGAACGAGCCGCCGAGCGTTCGCATGTTCTGAGCCACGTTGCAGCCCAGCAGGAAAACCCCGTCGCCGCCGGCTTCACGGACGATCTTCAGGCCGGTGCGATATGCTTCGACGTGCGTCTTCTCCGGGTTGTGCAGCACGGCTTCGCCGAGACGATCGTCCTTGTAGCCCGTGTTGACGTAGAGAATCTCCGCGGCCATGCCCGTCCACAGGCCGTCGAGTTTGAAGTACTTGTAGCCCCAATCCCGGCCGATGCGGCTCGCCACGGAACGGACGTACTCCTGCGTCTTGGGGTTCGTCAGGTCGAAGCAGGTTCCGCCCCAGAACACATCGAACGGCTTGCCGTCCTTTGTGGCGAACAGGTCCTGTTTGTCGGCGAAGAACGGGTCATCCCACGTGCCGGCGAACGCCATGAACCAAATGCCCGGCGTCAGGCCCAGCTTGCGGAGGTTCTCGGTGGTCCGCAACATGCCCGAAGGATACGGCCCGTCGGCCCGGTGCTTGGTGAAGTCCTTTCGAGGTCCATTCTTCGACACGCCGTCCTGCCAGCCGTCATCGATCTGCATCACAGAGAATCCGAAGGGGACGAGATGTTCCTTGGCGAACTCACCGCTGGCCACCAACTCCCGCTCGTTCGAGGCGCCGGAATGATACCACGTGCAATAGACCGTCGGCTGCGGCGGCAGCTTGATCCGGTAGTGTCGGGCAACCGCGTCGGCGTAGGCTTCCACGCCCAGTCGGGCGTCGGCGAAATACCCGATCACCAGAGTCTCGGGCGTCACCCTCTTGCCGGGCTTGAGCAGGAGCCGACCGTAATCGAGCCGGGCATCGACAACCACTTTGCCGTCCTTGACGTCCGAGAACAGCAGGCCGCTGCCGCGCTCGTGCGTGACCCACCCTGCGACAAAGCCGCCGCGGCTTTCGGGATCGGCCACCGCCAGGAACGAGTAGCTCCCCGGGTTGGAGTCGCGAGCCACGCCGGTCGGGCCGGCAGTCCCCAGCGCACGCAGAGCGGAAGCCTCCTTTTTCAGGTCAAGGACCATGCTCACCGGCGAAATGCTTGTCACCGTAGCATCTGCGTTTGAGACATTGGCCGGCGTGCTCTCTACAACGAGAAACGGCAGATTGGGAAAGAGCATCAGGCAATCCGTGGATCCGGAGCTGTAGTCGATCTGGATCGCTTCGCCTGTGCCCCAGGTCGGATGCTCGACAGTCATACGGCGAGCCTGCGTTCCCTGGCTTGCGAGGGCGCCTCGCTCCACGAATCGCAGACCCGTCTCCCGAGCGGTTGCGGAGAACGACATCGCCTGCGTGTCGAATTCTACGCCGACGGATGCGTTCTCGATTTTGAGAGAGGTCGCTGCGACGGCGCCCTTCGCGTTCAGGCTCCACCCGCACATCATTGCCACGGTCACGATCAACAGAGATTTCTCAGCCCTCACGTGATTACCTCCAGGGATTCCAGATAAGAGCACACTACTCGATACGATAAAGGGTGGGCCGGCCCTGTCTGGGGCCGTCAAACAGCATGAGCACGTCCATATGATCTGGGGTTTCTTCCAGGATCGTCATGGCCTCGGCCTTGCCGGACACGTCCGGGATGGGACCGATCGGATGAACCTTGGGACTCGTGCCGTCCCACCAAACCAAGAGAAACTCGCGATTTTCGGCGTAATCCATGGATTGGGTGTACTTGTCCGAAGGCTCGGAAGCCGAGTTGCCTGCGATGATCAGGAAGCCGGACCGGGCCGCGACGATCTCGCGAATGCCGTACCCGACGCCCAACGGCAGCTTGTGCAGCGTGTATTGAGGTTGCGGCTTGCCGCTGAACACGTCTTCGGCGGCGATTTCCAGGACAAACGCCTTCCCTTCGAGGTTCGGCCCTCGCAATCCGACGAACAGCCGGCCGTTGCGCACGGCCAGACCTTCGATGTTCACGCCTCTTTGCTGGAGAGGCTTGCCGAAGTACTTGCCGAGAACGGGATCGGCGCGCAGGATGTTGACGAGGCTCGCCGTCTCCACGAGCGAGGGCTTGCCGGGCTTGCCAGTCGTACGATCCACAGCCAACCGAAACAGACTGTACCGATTGCCCTGCTCTTCGCCCTCTTTCTTGGAGATTCCGTGAGAACCGATGATGTAGTAGCTGTCGCCCTCGGCGGCGATGGCCTCGGTATCGATCTCGTCGCCCGATCGGGCCAGGGGGATCGTATCGAGGATCGTCAGGGTCTTGTCCTTCCGCGAGAGCTCGACGACTTGCACGTCACGCGATTCATCGGCCCCGAGGAGGCAGAATCGATCCGAAACGCAGGCGATGCCGCTGAGGTCCTGATCTTCCGCGACATCCCCTCGAAATGAATATTTCCCCGCCTTTTCGATTCGCGTCCATTGTCCCGGGCTGCCTGTGGCCTGTGACTGCGGCTCCTCAGATCGACCGCACGCAGGGCCAACCGCAAGAACAAACAGAAGCGACAACCAACTCAGAATACGCGTACTTGTTCTGTTGCACATGGCCCCAGTGTACCCGCCGACAAGACCGGTCGCAAGGCTCGTTCTCCGGCAAACCGGCGAATGCCGGCGGCCTGCGGTGGGATCAGGGAATCGCGGCGGTTTCGACCAACTCGCCCAGGCTGTTGTAGGCCGCCAGCGTCCCTGCCGTGACCCCCTCGGGCAGCACGGCTTGCCACGTCGTCCAATCCTGCCATGTGACATCCAGCGGATCGCCCGTTTCCTGCAGCCGGATCTCCTGGACTGTGATCCAGCCTTGGCCGGTCACCGTTCGGCCGGAGACCGACAGGATCTTGAAGGGGACTTCCGCCGGAACGGCCGACAGGACCTGGGCCATCGCATTGGTGTGACGTCCGGCGATATAGCTCAGCCAACTGTCCCAGGGTTGCTCCGGCAGGAGTTCCTTGTACTGGTTGGTCCAGTAGCTCATGTACTCTCGGTTGAAGCTGACGGTGAGGAAGTCGTAGACGCATCCGTAGAAGACCCGGCTCCGTTGCGGGGTCTGCGTGAGCTTCCGGAGCACGCTGTTGGCCCTCAGGGACACAGAGCCGTTGTAGTAGTCCAGGTCGTGCAGGAAGAAGAGCATCTTGTCGTCGGTCGGGCGGTGATAGAACAAGGCGTTGTGGGCCGAGTCGCTGACCCAGTTGTCCGAGACGCCGACCGCCGATCCGATGGCGAAAGCCCGTAGCCACTCCGGGACGTCGAGGTATTGCTCCACACCCTCCTCAAACGCGGCGCCGCTGCGGCCCAGAACCTGGGTCATGCGGATGATCGGGGCGTAATTGTCCTGATCCCGGTTGTTCTTGATGAGGAAATGCCAGCGATACTTCTCGCGGTCTTCACCGAGATAGTTGGTGACGCTCAGGCCCTGGACTCCGCCGCCCTCCTGAGGGATCTTCAGGCCCTCGGGATTGTTGCCCACGGTCGCCGTCAGCGGGTAGATCAGCTCGTACTCGAACAGGGTCCCGTCGCCGCCTTCGTCGCCGTACATCTCCTGGCAGTACAGCTGTTCGTACCGTGCCATCTGCACCTCGACGCCGCTGCTGTGTGAATCGTTTGGCGCGATGACGTAGCCGAGGTCGTGGTACTTGGAGAAGCCGCCGTAGCGGTTCATCGCCGCATGCAGCAGCATCTCCTCCTGGCCGACCTCCTGTCCGTTCGATCGGTCGAAGCTGATTCGCTGGTGGACGCCCCGGAACGGATGCTCCGGACTGAAAGAGACCGCAAAGCCCACGCGGGTCGGCTTGGGCCGGCCGTGTTCGCTGCTCTTGAGATGGACGCCCACGTCGTAGTAGGCCTCCTGCTCGTTGTAGATCAGCGTGGCGCCGAGGTAATCGTTGCTCATCAGATTGGGCGAGGCGTAGAGGAGATCTCGCTGCTCGTTCCGCATCACGATGCGGTAGTTGTGGACGCCTGTGGTGCGGGCCTTCCCGTCCGCGACACGGTATTGCGCGAAGCTGTCGGGACCGGCCTGGGGACACCACGACTCGTGCCCGAGGGAGTCGACCGCCGCGACGTAGAATTGAATCAACGTGCCCGCCGGATAGGGAGGAATCCTGCCCACATAGCCGTTGTCCTGCGGCTCCATCGGGGTGGATCGCCATGAATCTCCATCCGAACGATACCGCAACGTGACGGAGTCCATGCCGTCGGGGTCATGCGCTTCCATGGTGACGCTGACGCCCTCCCGCATTCCCGGCGCCGCCGGCTCATGCTTGAGAGCGGTGCACGTGGGGCCGACGTTCGCCTTCCATCGGCTGTTCCTGCGGCCGGGCGTCCCCGTCTGCACCGACACAGGCAGGATTGTAGTCTTCGGCAGTCGGTTGAAGAACAGCCGGGTGTTCAACTGCGGACAACCGGCGACCCAGCGGGCTCGGAATCGAATCTCGTATGTCCGTCCGTTCTGGATGGAACGCCCGCCGGCGAAGGTC
>CALMMH010001097.1 GCA_937868145.1 uncultured Phycisphaerales bacterium | reverse complement strand
CGGCGAGTGTCCGCTTGATCGGCCGCAACCGGCACTGCAGCCCGTCGGCCGCGGGACCCCAGGTCACTTCGGTGGACGCGATCCTTTGGATCGGCTTCTTGACTGTTGCCGTTGTGTGCCGCGTCGTGCAGCCGATGCCGAACACGACGATCGCCAACATCGCCCACAGGGTGTATCGGAAGACCTGCACGATTTCTCCTTTAGAATCCAGTTTTCCCGGGTTCCTATCCGCGATTTTCGGCCGCTCTTTTGCGGGCCATCTGGTCGAGAGCGACCGCGCCGATAATGATTCCACCGATGACAATAAGCTGGATGTCGCTCGATATCTGTTGCAGAGTCAGACCGTTTCGCAGGAAGCTGATCAGAAGAGTGCCGATGATCGTGCCGACGATGGTGCCCCGGCCGCCGCTGAGGCTGGCACCGCCGATGACCACGGCGGCGATGGTGTCGAGCTCCAGGCTGACGCCCGCGGTCGGCTGAGCGGAGACCGTTCGACTGGTCGCGATCATCGCGGCCAGGCCGACAAAGAGGCCGGTGAGAGTGTAGACGATCAACAGATTGCGATTGACGTTCACGCCGGCATGGTGAGCCGCTTCGCGGTTGGAGCCGATGGCGTATGTGTACCGGCCCAGCGGCATGTACCGCAGGATGAAGAATGCGATCAGGGCGATCGCCAGAAAGATCAACACGTTCACGGGAATGTTCGCGACGGTGCTCTGGCCGAGAAATGTGTATGTGGGCACGTCGAACATCATCCCTTCGTTCATCACGTAACAGATCCCGCGAAAGGCGCTCATCGTGCCGAGCGTGACGATGAACGGGGGCAGGTTCAACCCGGTGATCAGGACGCCGTTGAGCAGGCCGCAGAACAGGCCTGTCGCCAAGCCCGCCAGGGTACCGATCCACATCAATCCTGGGGTAGGGACAAGGGTCCCGTCCTTGGTCATGATCAGGCCGGCGACCATGCCGGCGACGGCCATCATCGAGCCGACGGACAGGTCGATGCCGCCGGAGATAATCACGGCGGTCATGCCCATCGCGACGATGCCGTTGACGCCCGAGCGGCTCAGGACGTTGAAAAAGTTCTCCGCCGTCAGGAACGAGTCCGGCTCCAGGGCCGACAGGATCGCGATGAGCAGGATCAGCGTGCCGAAAGGCAGAAGTTGTCGAACGAATCGATTCATAGGGATTGGACCTCACCATGCCAAGCGAGGGCGAGTCCTATTTGTCCTATGGGTCTTATGAGTCCTATTGAATAGAACTGATGGGACGGATAGGACACAGGGGACCGGCCGCTCACGTCTTTTCTTCCACAGCCGCCAGGTGCATCACCTCTTCGGGCGTCGTTTCTTTCGTTTTGAGATTGCCGACGAGCCGGCCTCGCCTCATCACCAGGATCCGGTCGGCGACGCCGAACAGCTCGGGCAGCTCCGAGGAGATGAACAGGATTCCTTTGCCCTCCTCGGCCAGCCGGTTCAAGAGCAGATACACCTCCGCCTTGGCGCCGACGTCGATGCCGCGCGTGGGCTCGTCGAAGATCAGGAACTTCGAATCCGCCAGCAACCAGCGGGCGATCAGCAGCTTCTGCTGGTTGCCGCCGGAAAGCGAACTGGCCGGAGCCCGGGGCGACGACCACTTGACCGCGATCTGAGAACCCACGTCGCCTGCGATCCGATTCTCCCGGCCCGGCTTGATGAACGGCCGAAAGCCGATTTGTTCGAGATTCGGGAGCGTGATGTTCCAACTGCACGGAAGCTCCAGGCACAGGCCGGTCCGCTTGCGGTCCTCGGTCAACAGGGCGATGCTGCTATGGATCGCATCCGCGGGCGACGCGATACTCAACTCCTGGTTCTCCAGAACCACTTGTCCGGCGGTCCTTTTGTCCACGCCGAAAATGGCTCTGGCCACTTCGGTTCGGCCCGCGCCGACCAGACCGGCCATGCCGACGATTTCTCCCCGCCGGACTTCGAAGCTCACATTGTCGATGCCGGCCTCGGACGACAGGCCGTTTACCTGCACGAGAACGTCGCCGATCCGCGCCGCTCGGCTCGGGAAGAAATCCGTCAGTTCCCGGCCAACCATGTGATGGACGATCTTGGGAATGTCCATCGCCGAGGCGGGCTCGGAGTGTACGAGCCGGCCGTCGCGAAGGACGCTGACCTCGTCGGCCAAGTCGATGATCTCCTCAAGCCGATGCGAGATGTAGATGATCGCGAGTCCTTCGCTCCGCAGCCGACGGACGACCTCGAAAAGCCGCTTGGCCTCGCTCTCGGAAAGCGAGGACGTCGGCTCGTCCATCACGAGGATCGAAGCCTTGCGCCGCAGGGCCTTGAGGATCTCGACGATCTGACAGTCGCCCATGGCGAGGTCCTCGACCTTGGCCGAGGGACGAATGTCGAAGCTGTACTGTCGCGAGAGTTCCTGAGCCTGCGAGATCATTCGCCCATGACTGATCATGCAGGGCAACGCGCCTTGGGGTTCGGCGCCGAGGTAGATGTTCTCGGCAACGGTCAGATGCTCGGCGAGATCCAGTTCTTGATAGATCATCGAGACGCCGGCCTCCAGGGCCTGGGCGGGATTGGTAAACACTTGTCGTCGGCCGTGGATCTCGATGTCACCCGTGTCGGCCTGGTAAACGCCGGCCAGGATCTTCATCAGCGTCGACTTGCCCGCGCCGTTTTCGCCGACCAGCGCATGGACCGTGCCGACCCGGACGGCGAGAGTCACGTCGCTCAGCGCCTGGACCGGGCCGAAGCGTTTCGAGATGCCCGTCATCCGCAGGGCGATCTGATGTGTGATTGTCGATGTGTGATTGTTGATGTCCGGAGGCCTCCTAAATCAAAGATCAACCTTCACAAATCCCGCTTCATCCCGCTCATATCTGGGAATTGAGCAACTCCATAATTTTCGGGTCGTTGAGCTTGTCCGCGGTGATCAGTTCGACGCCGGTGTCGACCTCCTTGGGGACCGGCTCGCCTTTGATGTGGCGAACGATTGCTTTGACGCCCTCATAGCCCATTCTGTAGGGGTTCTGGATGATCAGGCTGTCCAGGTCGCCCTTCCGGAGCCCCTCGACAACCATGGGCCAGGCGTCAAAGCCGACCATCTTGATCTTTTTGGCGTTCGCGTCCTGCTGGAAGCTCTGCAGCGCGGTCAGAGCGCCTCCCGCGCTGGTGGCGTTGCACGCGAAGACCCCGTCCACGCCGGGGTTCCGCGTCAACATGTCCTGGGTTATGTCGCGGGCCTTCTCCATCGTGGGCGGGCTGGCGAACTGCGAGTCGACGATCTCGACACCGGGAAACTCCTTGGCCAGGGTCTCGCGGAACCCCTGGAGCCTCGCGTCGGTGGACGCAGAGTTCGGGGTCCAGGCCACGACGAGGATCTTGCCCTTGCCGGCGAGGATCTGCCCCATTCGCCGGGCAGCCAGGACGCCACCCTTGAAGTTGTCCGTCGCCATGTAGGAGAGGTACTTGTCCGTCTCGACGCCGGAATCGACGATCACACAGGGGATTTGGCGGGCCGCCACCTTCTCCACCGTTGGGACCAGGGCCTTGCGATTGCTCGGGGCCAGAATGATGCCGTCGACCTTCTGGGCCATCATGTCTTCGATGATCTGGATCTGCCGCTCGCAGTCGGTCTCGACCTCCGGACCGTTCCACAGGATCGTGACGCCCTCGTCCTTCGCGGCCTGCTCGGCGCCGTTGTGGACGCCTTTCCAGTACTGCGAAGCCACCTCCTTGGGGATGACCCCGATTCGGTAGGCCCCCTGTTTGCCCGATCCGCCCTTGCGAGCGATGCCGATGCCGATAAACACCGCGATGAAGACGACGAACAGAACGATCCACACCGTGTTCTTCATGATCTGCTCTCCTATTTCAATCTGCCCGGTCGCAGCGGGTCGCAGAGCCGCCGCCGCTCTGATGAGGTCCCCAGAATACCGCTTGCGGCGAAAGGATGCAACTATTGCGAAAACTTCGCGAGAGACAATCGTATTGCGGGACAGAATCGCGTTCGACGCGAGGCGACCGGATCAGATGGACACCGCCACCCCATGCTTTCCCTCCCGGCACAGCGCGTTCAGGATCGTCCTCCCATTCACCAACGGCTCCTCGGAACCGGACCGTCCGGCTCACGACCGGCCATCGCTTCGGCAGGTGTGGAAGCACACGGGCCCATCCGGAGACTGCAAGAGCTTCACGTGGACAAGTTCGCTTCTCGCGAGTTAGAAGCTCAACCCGACGCCCAGGAGGTATTTGACGTCTGTGCTGCCCTGGTCCGGCGCGGGGCTCTCGTCGTAGTTGAAGATGACGCGGAAGTCTGCGAACATCGTCTTCGTCAGGTTGGCTCGCAGTTGCGCCGTCGTGGTCAGGTAGTAATCGGAGAACTGTTCCAAGCTCGGATAGTAGGTCAGATCGTGAACGAATCGGAGGGTGTCCGTGATGCGATGATCGAAGTTGTATCCGGCCTGCAGGGAGATCTGGCTGTTGCTGTCCTCCGCCGGCGGATCCACATCGTACTTCTCATAGAGCGATGCAAGACCGAGGTTGGTGGAGAAGCTGCTCCGGTCCGTTTCAATCCACTGATAACCGGCACCGCCGCCGACCACGACGCGCCGATCCAGATCTGCGATCGCGTCTTTTTCATAGCGGCCGTTCATGAATCCGAAAAACTTCTTCGTGAAGAAATAGTCGTACTGGGCCCTCGCCCGCCACCAGTCTTCGGTGGTTTTATCCTCCCGGGTGTCGCGGTCTCTCTGCTGGGTCTTACCGTAGTCCGCGCCGCCGGTGGTCCTGTCCTTCTCCGATCGTCGGGCGACGCTCACGCTGGCGCTGACCGCTTCAGCTTTTGTATTCCCGTGCGTCGAGCTCACGGCGCCGGAAATGCTGCCGGTCCATTTGGGCTCGGGCTTCGGCGGCGGATTGATGGAGGCGACATCGGCCAGCTCGAACGATTGAGGCTTGAGAGGCTCGCCCACGGAAATGGCGAACTCATTCGGCCCGCCCGCCGTGACCGGCTGGTGCAGCACGGTGCCATCCTTGAGGTGGACCTCAATCGGCGCATCGCTGCTGAAGGTCTTGATGTCCGAGAGATTGACGGTGATTTCCCCGGCGAGTTGGGATTTCAAAACGAGCTTGCCGTCCGTCAACTGCACGATCTGGCCGGTGAGGCGATCGCCATTTTTGAGTTGGACTTCATCGCCGAGGACAACTGTCGCACAGGTAAGGACGCACACAAAGACGATCATTGCGGCACGAGACATATTTGCTCCCCTTCAAATCATCCGTGGGCTCTGGGCCCTGCCAACTTTCTGGGCGTACGCATCCCAATTCTCTGCGAGCCTACAGAGGACGGCCGACTCTGTCAAGCCCGGTTTCATGCTTTGCCGGCATGGGTAAAAACCTCGGTTTCCGATAAGTGCTCCCGGCGTATCAGTAAAACAGTCCAGGAGTCGTACAATGCGGAGGCGAGTCCGATAACGACCTGTATGAGGACATGGTCATCCAATAGATAGACAGCTCAAAAGATGAACCGCGGAATACAGCGGGAGTAAACTCCAGGGGTCGGCTCGCGCTCGTTCGATTGTATCCGCGAGATGAAAATGGGCTCCACCTGCAAGGTTTTGTTCTTTCTAGAGATATGAACAGGGGTTTCCCTTTTTGCGGCAGGTTCATATAATGAATATCACTATGAAACGCCCATTTGAGAAATTGACGGATGCGGAGTTGCTGCAGAGCTACATCGAAGGCGATGAAGACGCATTCCGAGAAATCGTGAATCGATATAAGAACAGTCTCTACGCGTTCCTCAAGCAGTTCCTGAACCAGTCGGACCTTGTGGACGACGTGTTCCAGGAGACGTTCCTGCAGCTGTTCACCAGTCGGGAGAGCTTCGACCCGTCCCGACCGCTGCGTCCCTGGCTGTTCACCATTGCGGCGAACAAGGCCAAAGACGCCCTTCGCAAGTCCCAGCGGAACAGCGCCGTGCCCATCGGGACGATCTCGGAATCGGAGGACATGTCCTTCGACGAAATGCTCAACGCTCTAAGTTCCGACACCGCCGTCCCTTACGACGAAGTCGAGCGGAATGAAACAGCTACGCGGGTTAGCGAGGTTATAGCAAATATGCCGGAGAACCTCCGCGAGATCCTCGTTCTGGCCTATTTCAACCGATTTTCATACAAACAAATGGCCGACATCCTCGGTATACCTATCGGAACCGTCAAGAGCAGGTTACATACTGCCGTGGCACGCTTCGCAAAAGATTGGAAGGCCGCAGTTGGGAGTAAAGAGGTCAAATGACGCCGCTAAGTGACCGTCAAAAGCAATTGTTGTTTGATTACTCTCTGGGTTTGACAACCGAACGTGAAAACGAAGAAGTTGAGGCCCTGATCGCTGCCAATGAAGACGCGGTGGAACTCTACCAGTCGATCCAGCTTATTCTTGCTCCCCTTGACGCTCTGGAACTGGAGCCCTGTCCCGACGATCTGACCGAACGGCTCTTTTCGCGAATGAGTGAAGCGAAGTCCCCGGCGGGCCGGGGCTCGGTAGACCCGTTGCTTGCTGCCGAACGCCTTGAGGGTCACCCAATCCGTGTCCCCCTATGGCGGAACTGGACGGAAGTTCTCGCGGCGGCGGCGGCCGTCATCCTATTTATCAGCGTCGCCTTCCCCGCCATCGGTCACATGCGAGGTCGATCTTGGCAGACCCAATGCGGCTCGCAGCTGGCCGACGTCTATGGCGGAATTCGCGGCTATGTGTCCGATCACGACGGTTTCCTGCCGGCCATGGCGGTGACGCCCGGGGCACCGTGGTGGAAAGTCGGGTATCAGGGTCAGGAGAATCACTCCAACACCCGCCAGGTTTGGGAGTTGGTCAGGCAAGGCTACGTAGATGCGAGCCACTTCCTTTGTCCCGGCCGGCCCGACGGACGGAAACTCAGTTTCGATGGATTCAATATACAGAGCTTCACCGACTTCCCCAGCCGAACCTACATCCAGTACAGTATCCGAATTCCCTGCCCGACATCCAACGACCGCGACCTGATGATGCAGAAGCGCGTCCTTCTGGCGGATCGCAACCCGCTCACGGAGGAACTTCCTTCGGACCCCTCTGCGTTGCTTAGCTTCCAGTTGTGCGAGAAGATGATGACGTCGAACAGCCGCAATCACGGCGGCCGCGGACAGAACGCCCTGCTGTACGACGGCTCGGTCGAATTCGCCCGAACTCGGCGGACCAGCATTTCCGACGACGACATCTATATCCTGCGGGGCATGTCCACCGGCACGGAGATTCGCGGCTGCGAATTCCCCGACAGCGATATGGACATCTTCCTGGCGCCCTAATCGCGGTTGCGCAAGCAGATCTTTGCATTGCGTTTCATCGCTTCGAGTCCGGCTCTGTGCAGGGGCGAGTCGCCGAACCTCGCTTCGAATGTCTCCGGCGTGATCTCGGTCAACTCCCGCAAATTCAACCGTCCCCGCTCGACATGGTGCGCGAACTTCCGATTCGCGCAAACCGGTGCGCGTTGTTGATGGGGACAGGCCAGCAGGCATTCGTCACAACCGAAGAGCCAATTGCCGATCTTCGGCGATGGGTCGTATTGCGTCAGACAACTGATGCACTGGCGGACATCGAGGAAGCCATCGCTTCGCAATGCCCCGGTCGGGCAGGCCTTCAGGCACAGGTCGCAACCGGCGCAGTCGCCGCCGCAGGGCTCATCGGGCTTCAGAGCCACCGTCGTAATCAACTCGCCCAGCAGAATCTGCGGACCCAATCGCGGGTGAATGAACAGATGGTTCCGGCCGATGAACCCCAGACCCGCACGCATCGCCAGGGCCTTCTCCGCCACCGGCGCTGAGTCCACGCATCGCCTGAATCGCTGCAATCCGTCCGTCCGGCTCTGAAGGAAGTCGGCCAAATCACGCAGGAGTCTCTTGATGAAGTCGTGATAATCTTCGTACTGGGCGAATTGTGCGACTTGGGCTGCCGGCTCTCCTCTGTCGGTCAAGAGGGTGGGCGGAACCCAACCTACCGCTGCCGCCGGTATGCTGGGTTTGTAATTCAGCGCGACGACGACCACCGACCGCGCGCCGTCCAGGAGTCTGCTCGGATCGAGACGTTTCTCCAGATTGCGGTGCATGTACGCCAGTGGACCGGCGTAACCGGATTGCAGCCACGTCTGAAAATGTTCCGCATGCTCGCGCCCGATGGGCGAAGCGTCGGTGATGCCCACAGCGTCGAAGCCGAGTTCCAGGGCCTTCTCCTTTATGTCCTGTTCGAGACTCATGCAAGCGATTATACTACGCCACGCGAGGTCCGCGCCATGGACTCTTCGCGTTTTCGGCCTTTTCATCGAATCGGAGGTTGTTGCGATGCGCATCGACAGAATCTCTCGCGGATTGCCGGCATTTGTTCTGCTTCTCGGTCTTTCGACTGTCGCCAACGCTGCTGAGGTGGCGACGTGGGATTTCTCACAAGGCGTGCACAGTTGGCAAGGCAACTCGTACGTCAGGGATTTCGCCGCGTCTTCCGAAGGCCTGACGTTCACGTCAACCGGTATCGATCCCTGGATCGAAGGCCCGCCGATCGACCTGCCCGGCAGTGGAATGACGCGTATCCGCATACGAATGAAATCCGATGTCGATCCCTATGGCGAGCTGTTTTACGGCCGCACGTTCGAGGCCGGCCGCTCCGTTCGCTTCTCCATTCAAGACGATGGCCAATGGCATGATTACTCTCTGATAATCTCCGAGCCGCTCGGACCGAACACACGACTGCGGCTCGACCCAGGCGCGAGCGAGGGCCGGATCGTCGTCGCCTCCATCCGCGTAGAGACGCTCGCCGCGATCGAACCGCCGCAATTCGAGAAGCCCCAGAGACCCGCCAAAGGCAAAGCCAAAGCGGCTCTCATACGATCCGGCGAACTGGCAGTCACTCAATCCCGAGGAGGTGTGGGCGACTTCGTTGTCGAGGTCGACGACACAGAGATGGCCACGGGCTACGAGGCAGAACAAATCGGCCTCATGATCGACGAACAGGCTCACTGGCTCGCTTTGAGAAAAGCGAAGGTATCTTCTCACATTGGACCGGCCGGCGAGGTCACAGTTACTGCGATCCTCAAAAACGATCAGGCCGGAAAGTGGACAGTGACGCGATCTTTTCGAGCCGGCCCGCGTCCGGGTTCGATTTCCATCGAGACGACGTTCGTCGCCGACCGTGATTGCCAAGTGCTCTATCTCCCTTGGCTGACGCTCTTCCCCGGCCTGGGCACATTCGGCGAGCGGAAAACCCAAGGCCTCTTCGCAGGTCTGGAGTACCTCGACGACGAACCCAGCAGCAGCGAAGCCGACATCACAACAAGCGAGCACATCCGCCGCGTGCCGGACCCGATCAAGATTACATTCCCTCTCATGGCCATCGCCCAGGGCGGCCGCTACATCGGCTTGATGTGGGAACCGTCGGACCTCACCGCCCCGCTGTTTGACTCGCCCGATCGGGTCTACAACTCCGCCGCGCACGTCATGGCGCTCACCGCTCCCGCCGTCGGCGACAACCGCTATGAGAACGCTCCGCTCGCACACACGCCCTTTGTCATGAGGGCCGATCAGCCGCTCACCGCGCGAGCCACGATCATCGGCGGCCGCGGCGAAAGCGTCATCCCGGCGGTCCAGAAGTACGTGGAGATCGAGGGATTGCCGACCGTTCCGCAATTCGCGGGCGGCTTCGACGCCGCCGTAACGCTGCTCTCCCACGGCTGGCTGGACTCGGCGATCAACGAAGGAGGCCTGTTCCGCCACGCCGTCTGGGGCGACAGTTTCAAGGCAGGACCCGCGGGCGACGCGGTCATGTACATGGATTGGCTCGCCAATCACGCATCCGATTCGGATATGGCGACGCGTCTGAGAGACGCCCGAAATCTCGCTGCCGCCAAGATGCCGCAGGGTCAGCCGTTCCTCGGTTCGGTGTCGCACACCGTCACGCCGGCGGCCCCGCTCGTCTTCGGCGACGTGTTCCCTTATGTCGAGCGACGCCGGGCCGACGCCGAAAGCATTCTGGAGCACTTCGATGAACAAGGCGTCAAGCTCTACCGCCCTCGCGACGTCGACTACGGCAAGACCCACTTCG
>CALMMH010001096.1 GCA_937868145.1 uncultured Phycisphaerales bacterium | reverse complement strand
ATCCCAAGTATCGGCCTGCTTTCGAGCTGGAGTGCAAGGGGTTGCTCAAGGCCCCAATGCGGTCTTTGGCTTGACAGGCCGGCAGACCGGCCCGACGACCGTGCGATGGACCTGGTCTTATTGTCCTCTGGATCAGGAAGCAACGCCGAGCCAATTCAACCTCCTCCGAATCGACGGGACGCTCCTAGGAACCGTTTGCTACCGGGGACGCCGATTCTACAGCTTCGACGGCGAGAACCTGGCGGATATCGTTGTCCGGCCCGCCGGCGTCGCAGGCGTTGAAGGCAGGTCCTCCGCAGGCTCGATTCATCCCATCGTAACCACAACGCCCACGCAGGCGGTGATCCTCATCACCGAACCTGTTTGACCGACTCGGAGGCGCATATATGACGAATACAACGGAATTTTTCCTGCCGGAGCAACGTCGGCTGGCTCTGCCTGCTGGCACAACGATCGTGTTCCTCGACGGCGTTCCCTGCGAGGGCCTCGAGCCTGTGGAGATCGTTCGCAGCGGCTGGCCCGAATTCAGTTGGGCGAGACTGGTCTGGAACCCATCCGGTGGGGACTCGGCAAGCATACGGCCTGAAGACGCTGGAGAGCGTTTCCCCTTTGGCTGCACGATCCGTCTGCATCAATTCTACGACCGCGAGCCGCATGAATCCGTGGTGGCGAGTCTACCGCTCTTTGTCGGGCGGATCGAGGGCGTCGAAACCACGATCCAGTCCGGAACACAGAAGGTTGAGGTCCTCGCCAAGGACTTTAGCGCCGTCCTCCGGCGCGCCACCGTCTACGGCCGACGGGTCCTTCGCAGCGACGGCTCGACGGTTCTCCTGCCCGGCCTGGACGCCGTGTTCAATCCCCTGGGACAGGCCAACGCGGCCGTTGAGCCTGTGATGGTCGAGGGCCGCTCTCGCACGACCTTCTCCGCCAGTCAGACGGAGGCCAAGCCCTGGACCTGTGCCGAGGCCATTCATTATCTGTTGAGCGAGTATGTCCCCACGGGTGAGTTGAGTCGGCCCGACAGTCGGCAACTGCTGGCCCTGACGGATCAGCGGCCCCTGCGCGATCTCGACGTGACCGGCCTGAGCCTCCTGGAGGCCCTTTACAAATGCTGCAACGCGGCGGGCGTCACATTCCAGTTCGTGCCTCGTCTGATTGAGACCGGTCCCTCGCAGGCCATCGTATTCTCCCGCAACGGCCGAGGACGCACAATCGAATTGAATTGCCAGCCGCCGGGCGAAGCGTTGAGCCTTTCTCGAACAAGCATCGCCTCGCTCCACAGCGAAAGGGCCTTCCATCCCGTTACGCATCGGTACATCGGCCAGGGCGACTTCAAAGTCTACGAATCCACTTTCGAGTTGGTCAAAGCCTGGGACCCGGCCTTGGAGGGCATCAGCCACGGTGTCTTCTCCGCCTCCACAAACCCGCAATTCCATCAGGTCAAGGACGTATATCGCAAGTGGTGCCTGAACGAGGCAGGCAACTACAGCGGCGCGCCCTACAACCAGGGAGCGCCCTACGACTTCTCACGGCTCTTTGAACGCGCCGGCTATGTTCCGCGACAACGGCGGTTCTGGCCCTCGCTGAGCACGGACTCCCAGGGCCGGTCGCTGGGCTACTTCTTGCAGATCTCTTACGACGGCATGAACTGGTGGACCTATCCGCATGCGTTCAGCAATCTGCTCGACGAGTGCGGCGTCTGGCTCAGCAGCGATGAACTCGACTTCGACACGTGGGTCGCCGCGCTCAAAGGATTGCTGCGAATCCGAATCACCGCCTCCGTCGTCAGCGACGAACGGCTCACCTGCACTGTGGCCGATGGGCCCGTCGGCTCGACCGCTCCCGTCGTGGACCACGTGTTCACGCTGCCGCGTCGATTCGCCTACCGCAAAGTCTCTAGCCAAAGCACATTCGTGCAGAATCCACAGGCCGGCCTCGGCGTCCCCGATGAAGCGGACGATTCGGCGGCTCTTCACCAGTTCGTCCGCCAGCAGGCTCAGGCGTCCGCCGCAGTGATCGAGACGACCGACGTACAGACTCCCACGCTGCGACTGCACGTACAGCCGGGCGACCTCGTGACATGCAGCCCCGAGAGCCGGGACCTCCTGAGTTGCCGGCGGGACAACCGCAGCACGACTCAAATCGAACGAGTCCACATCGATTTCCGCAACCAGTGCACGAACCTGCGTCTCGTCCGCCGGAGGACCAGCGAGGCGTGATGTCGGAAGCGTGATGTTTGATTGTTAAAGGAGTCGCCCCATGGACAATCGATACACAACAGATCAACAACAAGTCCTGGCCGATATGGCTCGCGGCGGGCATTCGCATCGGCAGGAGACCTCGGCGCTCGTCACCCCGGGCGGCGGCATCTCGGCCTGGGCCGTCGTCGTCAAGAGCCGCGTCGACCGCAACGTGTACACAGTCCGCGCGGTGATCGTGGACGACGTCGGCATCATGCCCGTCGAAATCGGCGAGTCGATGGAGGCGACGAACCTGGCCGAATCGTACCTCGCCCAAGGCACGCTCCCCTCGGGCGCCTACGCGATCCTGCTGCGGCTCGGCGAGAGAAACGTCTTCTACGCCAAGCCATGACAGATAGACGACGACGCGTGCCACATCCATCATCCATCGAAAGGCTCTTCCATGCCCAGAGACAACACAGTCCACTGGAGACTCGACCGCCGGGTCAATCTGTCGGTGCTGCTGCAACTGATGGTGCTGGCCTCGCTGATCCTGGGAAGCTGGGTGAATCTCCAGCGTCAGCTCAGCCTGCTCCAACACGACGTCGCCTCGCTGCTCCAAACCCAGAAAGACTTCCAGCGAAGGCTCGAAACACTCTCGGAACGAAACCTCGCCGGCGAGTACCGGCTCCAGGCCGTCGAACGTCAACTGCAAGGGACAACCTCAGCTCGCCAATAGCGGTTCGCCCGGCGTGAGTATCATCACGCAAGGCAATTGCAGCAATCGGGGTCGCACAGATGGTTCAACTCGTTCCAGACATCCGAAGTCTCACGGCACAGGCTGATCGACGGACGCCTCGCGAAGCTGCGAATCATGTCGATCAGACACCGGTAGAATTCGATGCGACGATGAACCGGATACCGCAGCTTGCTGTCGGAGGCCTTCTCGGAGAGACCGGTGTCTCGCAGTCCCGCGCCGCGCCCATGCTGACCTCCGTTCGCTGTTCGCTTGCCACCGGCCATTGTACCCACCGACCACAGAGATTCACATTCAAATCCAGGAGAGACCCATGCAGAGAAGACCGTCTTGCCACATGCACACCACAATCAAGGGAATCGTCGGCGCAACGTGGTTCGTGATGCTGGCGATGTCCGTAGCCGGCTGCGATGGCTTGCGGCTGGCGCCGAGCGAAACACAAAAGCAGAACGCCTGGCTGCACAACCGAACCGCCGCGGTGGCCGCACAGACCGCCAAAGCCGAAGACACCTCGCAGGAACTCCAGGCTCTGACCCAGCTCTCGGAACTGCAGAGCCGCTCGTTCAGCTCGTATTGCGGCCTGCCCAAGGAGTACCCGCAGGCCGAGACCGCCGAGCAGATCCTGGACGAGTCGAACTGGGAGACGGCCAACACCGCTCTGGCCGAATCCGCCGCGAGGCCCGATCCCTGGGAGGTCGCGGACTCCGCGATGGACATCGGCATCGGCGTCTGCGCCCTGTTCGGCGGCGTCCTCGGCACGCGGGCGGTTCGCTTCCTCCAGCAGGCCCGCGTACAGGCGAAGGCCCTCAAGGAGATCATCCAGGGCAACGAGCGGTTCAAGAAGCAGAACACCGACCAGGTCGCCACGTTCAAGACTGCCCAGGAGGACCAGTCGCCCGAGACCCGCCAGATCGTCACCGCGATGAAGGGATGAGCCGGCGACTTTTGCGGGCGGCGTGAACGTCTCCGGCGACGGTCTGGACTACGCGGCTCCGGCGGGGCTCCAGATGAGCTATTCGTTCACCTCCGGCGGTCTCTACACAAACGACATCACCTGCGTCCGGGCAAGGGTCAACGGGTCCCGTGATCAATGGAACTGGAAGGGCGGGCCCGGCGGTCTGCTGTTTCAATTCAACAGTAGTTCCAACGCCGCGTGGGACGAGACACCACCTTCGTCGTTCGCGGATGTGCACGACTTGTTCCTGAGCTATTACTCGGACTTCTCGCTCGTTATCCCTGCTGGGGTGCAACTGACGGGGGATGACGCCTACGGCGTGCGGTATCTGATGCTCGACTTCACGTCCTGGTCGGATGTCCAGGCGACTTCGACAGTCCCCGCTCCGGCGGCGGTTCTCTTGAGCGGGCTCGGCGCGGGCCTGGTCGGCTGGCTCCGCAGACGACGAAGTCTGTAGACCGCGGCGATTCATTCGATTGGGAACCCGGAGCTGTCGCCGCGAGTGGCAGTTCCGGCCGGACTTGTTCTGCACGGCGTGAGGTGTTCTATCGCACGGGTCCCGGTCCCATCATGGGTCCCAAC
>CALMMH010001095.1 GCA_937868145.1 uncultured Phycisphaerales bacterium | reverse complement strand
TTGGCCGCCGCGATCTCGTCGTCGAAGAACCCGAGGTAGTACACCTTCCCGCGGCACCGAATCCTCGCCTCCCATCTGTTCTCGCCCCGGCGGTACACGCCCACGAACCGCGAAGCCCCGCCGACAGGGCCCCGTGCGGCCATATGCTGTCGCGGCGTGCACACCTGCAGGTTGTCACGCCGGTTGTTCAGCCCGTTGCCGTCGAGATGGTGCACGACGTAACCTTTTCGCGGCTTCATGATCATTCGGTGCATCGCCACCTCCAGCCCGCTGTCGAGCGTGATCGCGTAGAAACCGCGGCCGTGCGGGCTCGCGTACCACTTGTACTTGCTGATCCTCTCGAAGTCGGCCGGATCGACCAGCGCGAACCGGCCGTTGCCCAGCGGAATGCGTTTGGCCCCGCGCTCGCTCCGGCACGTGGGGACAGGTCGGGAGCCTTTGCCCGACTTCGCCCTGGACCGCCGCCACCACTTGGGCTTGAAGTTCCGACACGTGTCCGTCGGCAGGACCTCCTCGATCTCGCCGGGATGGGCCGGATGGTTCGTGCACTGGAGCAGACGGGTCGTGCCGGTCCACTTGTCCCGCAACTGCCGCGACTTCGGCAAGGGGCATGAATGCGTGCACAACTGGCACGTGCCCGCGAACAGGATCGCATAGATCGGCTTCCAGTTGGCCCCGCGGTACTCCTCGGGCCACACATCGCACTCCGGCGGCGGCACGCGAAGCCGCGGCCTTTTCCCCCGGACGCCCCTTTGCTTGCGCCGGACGGGCGAGGCATGCCTCGCCCCTACGACCTTTCGCTTTTCCATCGTTCTCCTTTCGCTAATCGAGAAAATTCGAAACCCGAATATCGAAACTCGAAACAAATTCAAAATCCAAAGCTCGAATGCTCGAAACGCTGCGCCCGGGCTCGGGCTGTTGCGATGGGGGATTGCGATCGTCGGTGCCGGCCTCTAGCTTCGCATCGCGAAGTTACACGGGTAGAGTCTCCGTCCACCCGTATCCTATGGTACAACCACCATGGCCTGGTGTCAACGGAAAAACAACACAAACAGCAAAATGTTGCATATACGCTAAACCCTTGTCCCGCCGGGAGTAAGGACGGCCGGCTGAAAAAACCTCGGGATTCATTCGATTTCCCTGACGTACGACGCACCTCGCACGACGACAAACGGGGGACCGTGGACGAACGCCGATTGCTCCAGGCCGGAGGCAACCGAGAACCGCCAACGAGGAACTGACAACTGCTCATCGAGATGCGAACGACGGATCGGTGAACCGCGAAACACGCGAAATATGCGAAGGAGGAATGGCACATCGCGCGGAGACGCCAAGACGCAGAGAAGACACGCAGAATCGAACCCGGCGAATTGATTCTGATGTCCACCGAATCCGACCCCCGTGAAATGTGTAGGTGCGACCCCCAGCCCCCCCCACGCGGCCTTCATGAAGCGAACCACGCAGGTCAACGTCCGTCTGACGCAGGAAGAAAAGACGATGATCGCCACCGCCGCAACGCGAGCGGGCTTCAAAGGTCTCGGCGATTACATCCGAACGACGGTCCTCGACCGCTGCCTCTCGAAGCGGTAGAGTTCCGCCAGAGTGTGGTATGTTGTCCCCGGAATGCACCCCGGAATGCAAGTTCCCGCGAGTCGTCTCGAAGTTCAATGAACATCAAACTCTGATAAATCGCTGTCCTCAGTATCCCCCTAAGATTCGCAGCTTTCTTATGGGCTAATGCGTCGTTCTAACGAGGTCGATCTTTGACCAGTGCCAAGATTTCCTCTCGCAGCTTTTCAGGCTCCATTCCCTTGATCAGGAACTTATTCCCACCAATGATCCCATGTGCTCTGCTGACCTCCTGAGCAGTTACAACCTTCCTGCTACCGGTCAAGAATGCGAAGGATATGTTCTGAAGGTCTGGGTCATTTCTTATCATTTCTGCAACCTCATCACCCCATTTATTGGGCATGACTATGTCGAGTAACGCCACATGGGGATGAGACTGCTTCAGCTTCGCAATACCTTCGTCGGCGCTGCATGCTGTCTCAACATGCATATCTCCATACGATTCGAGGAACATCCTCATTGATGCGAGCAGAGTCACGTTATCGTCTACTATCAATACTCTGATCATGCTGGTCTCCTTAAGCTTGGGAAGGTAATTCTCGCCGTTACACCCTTTCCACCTTCGTTGTTGTTGACCTCGATGTCACCATTGTGCAATTCCATGAGGGTCTTGGAGTGTGTCAAACCCAATCCAGATCCACCAGAGTGGCCGTCCCGTGCGCCCTTGGTGGTGAAGGCGTACTCAAAGATTCTGGGGAGAGCACTATCAGGAATTCCACAGCCTGAGTCTCTAACGCTGACAACCACGTACTCGTCGGCCCGTGTTCCGGTCCTTCTACGTAAACGGCTGAGGTACTCCACATTGTGAGCCGAGACACTATACGTTCTGACACGCAACTCGCCGCCGTCCGGCATAGCTTCAATTGCGTTATTTATTATGTTGGTCAGGACTTGTTTTACTGCGGCCGCATAAATGCTTACTGACGGCAGAGATGATCCATACGTTGCATAAAGGGTCACGCGATACTGGATTAGGGGATCAGAAAAGAGGTTGTCCCGCTTGCCGTGGGAATTCGGCTTGCGGCCGGGTAACGGACGACCACTCTATGCGGCGGCCTCCTTC
>CALMMH010001094.1 GCA_937868145.1 uncultured Phycisphaerales bacterium | reverse complement strand
GCTTGTCGTCCGGGCCCAGCTCGATCGGTCCGCCGAACCCGCCGCGCCCCGGGCCTCTGCGAGCGTTCGGTTGGACCGCCTCAGGCGAACTGGACGAAGCGGTCTTGACCACAGCGAAGAAAGCCTCCTTGGGCTGGCAGTTCCGATCGAACAGCAGCGGCGAGCCCCCGATCCAAGACGTCTTGTCATAGACGCCCCAGAACGTGACGCGGGAGACGTCCTTCTTGTGCTTGAGCAGGACGGAGAAGATCTCGGCGTATTTGTCGGCAAGTTTCTTCTGGGTTTCCGCGGCGGCCGCGTTCGGATCGCTCGTGCTCTCCCGGTTGACCTGGCTGACATCGGCGCCGCGCGGGCCTCGCGTCTGCGTTTTGATGTCCAGTTCCGTGACCATGACTTTCACACCCGTTGCGGCCAGCGTCGTGATGGCGTAATCGAGGCTCTCGGCCCTGGGGTACGTCAGGCCGCCGTGCAGTTGGATGCCGACGCCGTCGATCCGTAAACCCTTGGACTTGAGGTTCTTGACGATGGCGGCCGCCGCATCGGCCTTGGCCGTGGACGTGTCCAGATCGTAGTCATTGTAGTAGAGCTCGGCATCGGGGTCTGCTTCGTGGGCCCACAGGAAGGCCTTTTCGATGAAATCATACTTCTTGTCCTCGGAGCCTTCGCCGATGATCCGCAGCCATGGGCTGTTTTGCCGCAACTGGCCGTGGTCTTCGAGGGCCTCATTCACGACATCCCAACCCTTGATGCGGCCTTTGTAGCGGCCGACGACGGTGGTGATGTGGTCCTTCATGCGAGCCAGAAGCGCCTCACGCGTGATCGTGCCGCCGGCATCGTCTTGAAACACCCATCGAGGAGTCTGGGCATGCCAGACGAGCGTGTGGCCGATTGCGACCATCTGGTTCTTCTCGCAGAAGGCCATGAAACTGTCCACCGGTTCCCAGTTGTACCGATTGAGCTGGGGATGCACAATCTGCCACTTCAAATCGTTCTCCGGCGTCGCCGTATTGAAGTGCTTCGCAGCGATCGCGGCCGCGTTGGGGTCTCGCCCGGTGACCAACGGCCGGTTCAGAGCGCCGCCGATCAGGAAGTCGGCCTTGAACACGTCCTTCAGCGCAGGCACATTCTGTCCGGCCAGGCACGAAACCACGCCAGCCCCCAGGAACCCCAGACTCACCATCAGGATCGTCTTTCTTGTTCTCACGGCTTCTCCTTTTTCCTCATGACATGGCTCCCATCCCTTGCCCGCACAAGCCGCTTGTCACTCCGCCAGAATCTCGACGCCGCAGATCTGGGGGTTCTCGATGTTGGGCGTAAACCCGATCGCCAACTGGCCGTTCTCCACGGACACCCCCTTGTACTCTTTGACCAGGGGCTTGAGCGGCCCGACCGTCTTGTACAGGTCGAGGTCCTTCAGCACTTCCCGGTCCTGCACACTGACGGAGAAGACCCTTCCCTCCTCGCTCGTAATGCCTTCAAAAGTCTCCGCGAAGTGCAGACGCACGGTGTACTTGCCGTTGGGCACCGTGAACTTGTACGATTCCACGCTGTATCGCTCGGTCTCATAGATCCGCGGGATCTCCGTGCCGGTGATGCCCACGTCGGGCCGGTCGAGAATCGAACCGTAGACCGCGCCCCAGGTCTTGCCCGCTTCCAGGTCCTGATCCGCGGCCCAGACGTTGCCGAACTTGTCCTTGTACGACTCTGCGGCCCCGCAGTCGACCCGCAGCACGAACTTCACGGCAGGTTCCACCGCCACCGCGGGAGACGAGGGCGAACCGCCGGCGTCATCCTTGAACAGGAACTGCGCAAACTCACGCAAGCTGCGCCGCCAAGACTGCCACTCGTGAGCGGTGTTCGAAGAGACGTAGAAGACGCTGTTGACGCCGGCTTGTCTCAACGCTTCGGCGTTCGCCTTGGGGTCGCCGCCAAAACCGCCTCTGCGATTGGCGGGGTCGATTTCACGGCTGCCGTAGCTGACGAATGCCACCTTGACCTTCTGCTTGAAAGCGGTCAGATCGTTGATGTCGGTTGGGGCGATGCTGCCGCCGCTGAAGATGCCGATGTGGGAGAACGTGTCGAGGTTGGCCAGGGTGATCACCTTGGTTTGCATGCCGCCCATGGACAATCCCGCCATGGCCCGGTGCGGCTGATCCGCAAGCGTGCGATAGTCGGCGTCGATCATGGGAATGATGTCTTCAAGAAGGGTTTTTTTGAAGGTGTCGGCCCAGCCTGCCGGGGGCCATGTGCCGCCTTGGCCGCGGGCGGGCGGACGCCCCCCCATGCTCCACGTGCCGTTGTCCATGACGATGATAAACGGCTTGGCCTTGCCCTCGGCAATCAGGTTGTCCATGATCAGATTGGTCTTTCCCTGGTTGGGCCAGCCGGTCTCGTCTTCGCCGCCGCCGTGCTGGAGGTACAGCACGGGATAGCGGACCGTGGTGTCCTTGTCATATTCCGGCGGCGTGTAGACGAAACATCGCCGCATGGTCTTGGCGACCTTGGAGTAAGCTCACTGAAACCGAGATTGATCGCAACAAGTCCATCTCCAAAAAACGATATAT
>CALMMH010001093.1 GCA_937868145.1 uncultured Phycisphaerales bacterium | reverse complement strand
CGGTACTCGTGGGAGTGGCCGTAGACGATGGCCTTGACCTTCTTGATCGGCTTGATGAGCTCAAACAACCACAGGACGTCGAGCAGCTCGCCGTCGCTGTCGCCCAGCGTGTGGTGGAAGAACAGGATCACCGGTTTATCGTCGCTGTTCTGGAGGTAGCTCTGGAGCCACGACCGCTGGGCCTTGCCGAGCAGTCCCGGCGTCTGATTGGTGGCGGCCAGCGAATCGAGGAGAACGAACCGGACGGGTCCGGCGTCCACCGTGACGACGTGCTTGTCCTTGACCGGCTGGGCCTGGGCGGCGCGGTCCTCGAACACGTCCAGGAAGACGGCCCGGTTGTCGTGGTTGCCCAAAGCCAGGTAGGTCGGTCGCTTGCCGAGCACGGGCGTCAGCAGCTTGTGGAAATTCTCGTAGTCGCCCATCTGGCCGGTGAGCCGGGCCAGGTCGCCCGTGATGACGATGCCCTCGGGCAGGTCCGCCGTGAGCTGGCCGATGGTTTTCTCAAAGTTCCGATAGGGATAGAAGCCCCGGTAATTGTTCTCGGGGTCCATCGCGATGTGGGTATCCGACAGAAACGCCCAGCGGGCCTGTTTGGGATCGCTGCCTGCGAACACCTGAAGCGGGGTCAGCGCCACGAGGCCGCCTGCGGCCGCCAGAGAGACATTGAGAAATCGTCGCCTGCTCATCGCGCCGAGACTGAGGACATCGGACATGCATCTATCCTTTCTTGTGACCATTTCATCATAACCTGATGATCCCTTGTACCAGAAATCGCCGCCGAATGCAAAGCGTCGGGCCGGAAATCTTGTGGCACTCCGCTCGACGGTCGATTATTGTGACCGCGTGGAACTCAGGACCGGGAACCTGCAACTGCTTGGGTTGGATTGCCTATGGAACTGAATGCCTTCGATATTGCGGTCTTCGTCGCGTTCTTCGCCGTCGTCATCGGGGTCAGCATGTTCAAGAGCCGCCGGGAGAAGACGAGCGAGGATTACTTCCTCGCGGGCCGGGGCCTGACCTGGCCCCTGATCGGCCTGTCGATCATCGCCGCCAACATCTCCACGGAACAGTTCGTCGGCATGAGCGGCCAAGGCGCCGGCGGCGTCGGCCTGGCGGTGAGCAATTGGCAATTGTTCGGCAGCATCGGCATCGTCGTGATCGCCTTCACCCTGTTGCCGCGTTTCCTCAAAGCCGGCATCTACACCATGCCGGAGTACCTCGAATACCGTTACAACTCCACAGCCCGGGCGATCATGGCCCTGATCACGGTCGTGATTTACGTGGCCGTGCTCCTGTCAGCCGTGCTCTACTCGGGCGGCCTGACTTTGCACAAAGTGTTCCCTATCAGTCTGGTCAGAAGCATCTGGCTCATCGGATCGGTCGCCGCGATCTACACTCTCTGGGGGGGACTCAAGGCCATAGCCTGGGCGGATCTCTTTCAAGGAGGCGCATTGCTCGTCGGGGGGATTTTCATCTTCTTCCTAGGCTTGCGCGCCTGCGGCGGCTGGGAACAGTTCTCGACGGTCAACGCGGATAAACTGC
>CALMMH010001092.1 GCA_937868145.1 uncultured Phycisphaerales bacterium | reverse complement strand
GTAGCGGGCGTCACTCCTGCGGTCATCGAGGCCTCGTTCGCATAGCCGCCCTCTGGCCTCTGCAACAAGGCGATAGACTGCGTCATCGCTTCAACGTCGGGACAATCGCTGCCGAGATCCTGCAACGCGCCCAACGCCAGGAAGCTTCCGTATGCGCTGCCTCGCGCATCGCTCGGAATCAGGTTGAAACCGCCGTCATGAGACCTGTGCGCCATCAATCGTTGCGACAGAGTCTCGCGGCTGCGGATAGTCGCCATATTCGCCCGACAACGGATCAGAGCCGTCAGATGTACGAAGTCCAGAGATTCGCCTTCGGAAAAGCCGTTGAGATACCCGCTTACGCGTTCGAGATCGATATCGACACCAAGCAACAGGGATGCTTCGAGCCCGAAGACAGTGTAATAGAGGTCGCTGCGTCCGTCTCTGCCCAGGAAACCGCCGTCGGAGGCCAACTGCCACCGGAGAAAGCCCTTCACAGCCTCCACGGACTCGCCCAGAGCCTCACGGGCCCCGGCTACGGTTTTGCACATGTCCAGCCTGATCGTCATAGCGGCGGTCTCCTACCCATGTGGCTCCCGCGGCGCGACGATGCTCCCTTGTCCCGTGATTTCTTCCGCCGGATCCCCGCCGGCGACCTGGAGCGCAACGATCATTTGCCGAGCCTCCTGTCGCAACGCCGGCAGATGCCATCGGAACACCACCGCCCCCGCCATGCACATGACACCGCCCAACCTCACGGTTTCGGGCGCACCGATGTGGTCCGCCAGCGTCCCGGCCAGGAGCGAGCCGAATGGGGCCATGCCCATGAACATCATCGCGTACACCGCCATCACCCGTCCGCGCAATTCGTCGCGGACCAGCGATTGAATCAGCGTGTTCGACGCAGCCATCTCGATCATCATCGAGAACCCGACCGGCGTCAGCAGCACCATCGAGAACAGGAAGTTTCGGGACATCGAGAACAGAATCAGGCCCAGGCCGAACCCCGCGGCGGAGAACGCGATCCATTGCCCCAGGCCGCGGATGCCTTTCTTTGTCGCCAGCACCACCGCTCCGATCAGAGCCCCGAACCCCGATGCGCCCATCAGCAAGCCGAGCCCCCGCGGGCCGCCGTGCAAGATGCGGTCGGCAAAGATGGGCATGAGCACCGCGTACGGCATGCCCATGAGGCTGACCAAGCCGAGCAGCAGCAGGAGCGTTCGAATCGGCCGGGTGTGCCTGACGTAGCGAAATCCCTCGACAATACTGGCCAAGGCCGAGCCGGGAAGCGGGACACGAGCCTGAGCGTCCACGGTCATCAACAGCAATCCCGCGATCACCGCCAGGTAGCTGATCGCATTGACGAGAAAGCACCAGCCTTCACCGACGCTGGCCACCAGCACGCCGGCTATCGCGGGACCCACCATGCGCGCCCCGTTGATCATCGACGAATTCAGCGCGATGGCGTTGATGAGGTCCTCGCGGCCGACCATGTCCACAGCGAACGCCTGCCGGGTGGGGACATCGAAGGCGTTGACCATGCCCAGCGAGGCGGCCAGGGCAAATACGTGCCACACCTGCACGCGACCCGTGAGCGTCAATGCCGCGAGGATGAAGGCCAGGAGCATGGCTGTCGTCTGTGTGGCCAGGAGAATGCGATGGCGATTGTACCGGTCGGCAGCCGATCCCCCGACCGGGGCCAGCAGGAAGACCGGGATTTGCCCTGCGAATCCGACGAATCCCAGCAGCACGGCCGAACCCGTGAGCCGGTAAACGAGCCAGGACTGGGCGACGGCCTGCATCCAAGTGCCGATCAGCGAAATGAACTGCCCGCCGAAGAACAGCCGGTAGTTCCTGTGTCGAAGTCCCCGCAGGACGAACGGCAGTCTCGACCACGGCCAAGGCTGCTCCTCGCCTGCGCCCGCATGTCCGGCCCGATCGCCACTCTCGTTCGCCACGTCCCCCGCCTCACTCACGGCCCGCCGCGCGTCGCGTCTGAGGATCGTCGCAGCAGCCCATGATTTCGAAATCATTGAACATCCTGGCGATCACGCGGCGAAGCAGCCCTTTGAGATTGGCGTTCTTGAGAGCGATGAGACTGCCAATGGCCTGCGATTTGTAGGCCTCCATGAGACGCCAGCCGGCGGATTCGACTTCCGATCCGAAGACGGAGGACGGAGGACAGAGGACAGCACGATCTTCCGCCTTCACGTTTTCGTGCGCCAGGGCCGGGAGGATCGAAGGCCGCTTGCCATTGAAGAGATCTTCTCGTGCAGGCGAGCGAAGATCTTCGAGATCGTCGCGAATCTGATACGCGATCCCAAGCGCCTCGCTGTACCGCGCCAGAGCCGCGTGGACTTGCTCGTCGCAACCGGCCAGGACAGCGCCCAGGCTCAGGGCGACCTCGAAGGCGGGCGCCGTCTTCATCCGGAAGATATCGAGGACTTCCGCGACCGGCAGAATCCTCGGTTCTCGCATCCACGCCAGTTCGCTGCCCTGCCCGAGGCACAAGTTTCGATGGCCCTGGGCCGCGGCGCGAAGCAATCGGACCTTCTGAGCGTCGGCCACATCCACCTCAGCCAAGAGTCTGTACCCCTCGCCCAGCAACAGGTCGCCCACATTCAGCGCGATGGGCACTCCGTGCTCGGCATGCAGCGTCCGCTCGCCATACCGCTCGGAATCGCCGTCCTCGATGTCGTCGTGGATCAGCGATGCCTTATGAAAACACTCGACCGCGATCGCCACCTTGCGAAGGTCCGCCTCCCGCGTCAGCGAGTGGTCGCCGGACAGAGCGCTGTAGGCGCAGACCGCCAGGAACGGCCGCCATCGTTTGCCGGCCTTGGCCATCCAGTCCAGCGCCACTTGCTCGGTCCGGCTGGCTCGCGGCGCGATCGCCTCGGCGAGGGCCTCCCGCGAGAACCATTCATTCACCCGTTGATGCAGCGCATCCAGATTGAATCGCTGCGACTGGTCCTCCGTCGTCTGGTAGATCGCCTCCCAGAGCCATTCGAGATCAATGCTGGTGTTGACGCAGCCGTCGCGCAGCAAGGGAATGGCGATCCCCGGGACCGCGCCGGCCTCCATGTAGGGGAACACCCGCTCCAGGACGGACAAACAGCTCGCGCCGATCACCGCCTCGATCCGTCCGGCCTCGATCAGGGACATCACCACCGGCGAACCCTCCGCGACCAGCACCGCATACCCGAGTTGCTCGGCTTGGCTCTTGAGGTCGCCGATCACGCACCGTCCGCAATTCTGGCACAGCAGACCGATGTCGTCGAAACTCGCAGGGCAACCCTTATCGTCGCGAAGACACTTGGGCAACAGGAGCAGGCGTTTCTCGTAGGGAATGGCCGCCACCGTTTCGCGCCAAGCTTCATTGTTGAGCAAGACCGCGGCAAAGTCGCCGTACTTGGCCTCCATTCCCATTTCTTTGAGCACGGCGTCCGTGTGGACCCGCAATTCCTCGACCCCCAAGGGCGGCACCGGCCGCTCCCTCGCCACATACGCGCGAATCGCCTCCAGCAGCGTCTCGCGAGCGTGTCCGCTCTGCGGAACGTTGTCCTGAGGCGGCCGCGAGGGCTTGGCCGCAATGGTACGGTCATCCGGCATACGCTCACTTCTCCTCAATCGGAAGGATCGGCGTCGAATAGAGCTATTTTACCAGGACTGTTGGCGGCAACCAAGAGCCGATTGACGCTCAGGGTCCTGTCCGCGACGAGAACGACGGTGGATCGCAGGGGTTTACTCATGAGGGGTGTCGCCCTCCTGCTCCGGGTCAGTTCGCACATCGGCCTTGGATTTCGCAATGACCCGCTGCATCTCGGCCGGCGACAGCGAAGCCAAAACCTCGTCAGGAATATTCAGGTCGCGTTTGAGACTGTCCAGCGTCGGACAGGATCGGTTTGGCGAAGACTCGCCTGGCTGCGTCGAAAATCGTTTGCCGGCGGAGCGGTTGCGAATCCGTTCGTACACGTCGCCCGCGACGACCTGCGGCTGCGCCGTCGTCGAAGCCGGGACCACATCGCCGTTGATGGGGGAATCGGCGTACTTCGGGAAGATAATCGCCTGCCGGGGACACATCCGCGCACAGGCCGGACAATTCGTCTTGCAGCCGGAAGGTTTCTGCACCTCGACTTGACCGTCGGCCGAGAGCCCGTACGTGCCGAACAAACAGAAATTCATGCACTGCTTGCAGTTGACGCACCGATCGTAGTCAATCACCGGGAACCAGGGAACCCAGACCGATTTGCGATTTTCGATTGATGATTGATGATTGATGTCGGAAGGTTCGGACCTCTCCTCAATCATCAATGATCCATCATCCGTCAATTCCGCCGTGATTTCTTCGGCGGACTGCGTTCTCATGTTGAAGAACCGCGTTTGCTCCTCACGAAGCGGCACGCCGGCGGCGTGAAAGAGCCAGCGGATAGCCCGCGGGAAACAGGCGACAACTGTCAGCGAGGGGCTCTGCGCCCAGGTTTGAAGACGCGGATCACGATCGGCCGCCAAGCCGCAGAGGTCGGCCACCGCCTCGAACCGCACGCCGGATCGGGAAAGCGAATGCAGGATTCGCTCCCTCACAACCTGGGGGATCACGTCATAATGGACACAGTTGCAGAAGAGGATCAGCTCCTGCCCGCCGGGCCGGCCTGTCGTCATAACCTATTATCCTGCCTTATGATAGCCTTCACTCGCTGTGTGCCCGGTCTGCCGGGCGAATCGGCTTTTCAATGTCACAGATTACGATTCTACCCTGGATTCCGCGTCCAGGTTCGGTTCTGCGAGGACTCAGCAGCCGAAGGTTTCATCATACAGGCTCGCGGTCGAACTCACAACACTACGATCCGGCACCGATGTCGTACGCCATGAGGGCATCGCCATGGCGGACGTACAACCGGCCGTTGGCGATCGTCGGGTGGGCCCAGTGGTCGTCGGTGCCGCCGGAGACGGAGAACTGGCCCGCCGGCTCATAGGCGGTGGGACTGGCCTTGACCAATCGCATCACGCCATCCGTACCATAGACGTAAAGCATTCCGCTGGCGGCAGTTACGACAGCCATCCCGGTCTCGGGGGCGTTCCACAGCGTTTTGCCGGTCTTCCAGTCCAGGCAGACGAGGCCCTTGTTGCCGCTCTGGGCGGTGCCGTAGATGCAGCCGTCGATCAGGACCGTGCCCTGCATCTGGCAGTCGAGCGTCTTCTCGGCCCAGACGGGGGCAGCAGTCGGGGCGTTCTCAGCCAGGGAGAACATCGCGCCGCCGGTGCCCATGCCCGAGGAGACGAAGACCATCCTGTCGGCATAGAGCGGCGGATTGGGCTGGACCCCCGCCCGGTGCGGATACTCATGTTGCCAGACGACTTCGCCTGTTTCATCATCGACCGCGACGACGCCAGCGCCCAGCATGGTCAGGACCAGTCGTCGGTCGCCCTGCCGAATGATCCGGGCCGAGCAGTAGCCCGTCGTCTGACTGAGCCCTTTCGTCTGCCAGAGGGTCTCGCCCGTATTCTTGTCCAGCGCCACAACCGAGGCATCGGGTCCGCCGGGCGTGCAAATCAGCTTGCGGCCGTCCACGAGCACCGAGTCGGCAAAACCGAACTGAGCCTGCTTCGGTTTGAACTGCTCCACGAGGTCGATCGTTTTGAGCACCTGGCCCTTGGCGGCGTCGAAAGTGACCAGCTTGGCGAAGCCCGTCAGGAGATACACGCGGTCGCCATCGACAGTCGGCGTGGCACGAGTGCCGGCGGCGGACGGCCCCTTCTTCTCGAGTTCCGGCCCATAGGGGGTCTTCCACTTCGGCGATCCGTCCAGGTTGAACGCGAAGAGAATCCCCTGCTTCTGGTCGTCCATTCCGGTCACATAGATCGTGCCGCCGACCACGGCGGCGGAGGAGTAGCCTTTTCCAAGGCCTTGGGCCGTCCAGGCGAGCTTGGGACCGCCTTGCGGCCACTGCTTGAGCAGACCCGTCTCGAAGAACTGGCCGTCGCCAGCGGGCCCGCGAAACCTCGGGCAATCCGCAGCCTGAGCCGCCATCGCCAAACCAATCACCAAAACAAGCACTGAACCGACCGCACTTTTCCTCATGACGTGCCTCCCTTATTCACAAATGATGATGTACATCAGATCTCTATATTACGCCGGATACCCCACGGTTTGGGCGAAGAGCACCCGCTGCTGGGGCCGCAGTTTGAACTCCTTGACCGTGTTCTCCTTGTCGCAGTTGTGGAACCAGGCCGCCAAGCCCTGCGAGGCCGCGAACAGGTACACGCTCTGCGCGATCAAACCCGACGCACAATAGTAGTAGGACTTCTGGACTTCCGGGTCGTTGATCCTGCGGTCGGGATTACCCTCGAGCACGTATCGGGCAAGGTCCACGACGTAGAAGATATTGACCGGAGCAGTCGCCGCGGCGCCCCGACCGGACCTGGCGCGGAAGTCCCCCGCCGCCACAGGGTTCAAGCGGTGCGAGGCCGCGTCATAAAGATAGACTCCTTCAGGCAGAGCCACGTACAGATCGATCTCCTGCGAATTGCTGGCGGAGGGAGCCGTCCGTCCGGACTTGCCGAAAGAGCCCTTCTCCCGGTTCACGCCGAACGCCGCCCACAGAAGATTCGACAACATTTGCGGCGGAAACTTGTCACTCCGAATGTTGCGAACCGTCTTTCTCTCCCACAAGGCTGCCAGCACGGACTTGCCGCCGTCCTTCTCAGGTTTGGGCAACACGATCGGCTGCAACTCCGCGGCAGGCTTTATGGTTTCCTGGGCCAGACCGGAC
>CALMMH010001091.1 GCA_937868145.1 uncultured Phycisphaerales bacterium | reverse complement strand
GTGGCAGAGGCCGTCGCCTATGGCGCCGGTGTAATTGCGGGTCGTCACCGCCGGATTGCCGCCGAAGCTGTCCGCAACGACAACGTCCCGGTTGGAATCGACGAATACCGCCGAGGCGGGCAGAACGAAGCGGAAGTAGTTCAGGCAGTTCGGGGCGTTCCAGCAGATTTGCAGGTGCCACAAGGAACCGTCTTTGAACATCGAGCCATCCAACTCACTGACGCAGATGAACCGGAAGTCCTTGCCCGGCTGGACAGGCTCGGGAAATCGGACGAAGTAGTCCCCGCTGCGGGCGTCGGTCTTCTGGAGATCGAAAGACAGACGGTTGCCCTGCAGATCGTAGAACGCGGGATTGTCGAGGATCGACGCGCCTGGGATGGGACAGGTATCGCTCGGCCGGGATTCAGAGTTGGGCACTTCTCGCAGATAGGCCAGCGTGAAACGGCTTTCGCTCTCGATCCTGACCATTTGAATGCTGGCGCTGTCGATTCGCTCGCGCTGGGCCTGCTTCTCCTGCCGGACCCATCCATAGATTTGGATCAGATCGTCCACCATGGGGTCGTCGACCGCAACTTCGACATGGTTGTCCGGGGTAATGACCGCCTTTCGGCCGGCGTCGACGGCCACGCTCGCATTGGCCGTCTCGGCGACGACCTTGCCTTTCTGCACGCGGACTTCCGTCTTCTGCGCAAAAACGAGGGTCTGGGCCGACAGCAGAACGACGGCGCAGAATCTGACTGGGTTGCTTCTCATGATTTCTCTCCTTCCGCTTCGCAAGCGGACTGGGATCTGGTTGCATTCATCATTCGACCGTGACAGTGAACTCCGTTCCGAGCGCCTCCACCCGGCCGTGCGGAGTGCTGATGAAGAACGGCCCGTGCGGGCTCTGAAGGCTGGCCCTGCAGTGACCATACTCCAGATGAAACCGCGTTTCGTCCTTGCAGGACATGAGCATCAGCATGCTGTTTTCAACGACCTGGAGGGTGGACTTGTCCCCGACCTCCAGCGTCAGGTTCGACTTGTTCATGCAGCGGAACGTGTCGCGGAGATACACGGCGGCATCGTGTTTCAGTGGATGCCACGCATCCGAGCCTTCATGGCGGACGAGCACCGTCCCCTCCAGGCCCGCCACTCGCATCGGCGCCGGGGTCAAGGCTGACAGTTCATCCGGCGGGACGGAACCGCTCCGGCCCAGGGCGAATCCGACGATCGTGCCGACCGCCAGCAGAATCCCTGCCGCAAGGGCCATCCGTCCATGGATCGACCAGGCTCTCACTTCGCGAGGCCGGCTGAGGCATTCCGCCAGGATCCGGACCGCGGCGTCTTCCGCCTTCGCCTGAGGCTCGAAGGCATCCACGATCACCTCTCGCATCACGTCGCTGCGCCTCAGTTCCTCGGCACAAGTTTCGCACGCAGCCGCGTGGGCCTTGAGCTCCGCCAGACGGCTCTCGTCGATCGTCCCATCGAGGTACTCGTTGATGAGGTCTTGGTATCTGCGACAGTCATTCATAATTCGACCTCCTCAAGAAGCGGGGCCAGGTTTCTTCGAAGGATCTTGTAGGCCCGGTGCAACGAGACCCGGACCGTGCCCGGCCGTTTGCCCAACTGCTCGGCAATCTGCACCGCGGACAGTCCCGTCATGAATCTCATGATGATCAGCTCCCGCAGTCTCTCCGGCAGGTTGCCCGTGGTCTCTCGGACAAACCGAATCTGGGCCTCGGTCAGGCCGGGGTTCGACGAATATCCGACGACGGCTTCCAGATCCACCGGCTCAGCGGCCTCACGATCCACCGCCGCCTTGTGCCTGAGACGCTTTCGAATGGCGTTCGTGCACTGCTGATGCACGATCTTGTTCAACCAGCCCATGAACCGGGTCGGGTCCTTCAGCGTGTGCAACTGCGAATAGGCCTTCAGGAAGCTCTCCTGAGCGATATCCTCCGCCTCGGCGGAATTGCGCACTCGACTCAGCGCCATCGCGAAGACGATCCGCCAGTGCCGCTCCACCAGGACGCCGAACGAGGAGACCTCGCCGCCCAGCACCGCAAGCACCAGCCGTTCATCGTCAGCCGCAAATTGCCTTGGCTCATCAGCCATCGAATCTCTCCAAAGAGGAATCGAACGCGATTCTACCCTATAGAACGCCGATGCGGCAGATGCGCTACAGACAAAACGGAGCGACTCCGGCGTGGCCCACAGGCATGGCACAGCCAGAGCAATCGCATGCGAGCATAGCTGAGCGGTTTGTAGTGTGCCCGTAAGGGCATATCTTCCGTGCGTTCGGAAGATAACGCCTCACGGCGTCACTACGAACAAGCCTACGACGCCCTCTTTACCCAATATCGGTCCGCCAAAGAGGAACAGGCGCCTACCCCGAAATTCCCACCTGCCGGCTTGATCTTCCCGGTCAGCCAGGCTCCAATTGCCGGTGGCAATTGGAGAGAATCACATGGCGATGGCGCAGAAGGAGTCCAGAATGAAGACCACCACAATTCTGTTCCTGGGTGCGATGTTGCTTCTTCAGAGCGATTGCCTTCTGGCGGGCCGTGAGGTGAAAGAGGATTTGAAGGCGATTGTAGAGGACCTGGGCGACAAGGCCGAGAAGTGCTTCCTGTCGGGCAACGTGGATGCCATGCTGCAATACTACTGCGACGACATCATATCGATGCCCAATCTGCACCCCATGATAAGAGGCAAGGCGGACTTGAAACACCAGACCGAGGCGATCCTGGCGTCAGGCTTGAAATTGGCGGCGAACAGGGCGCCGTCTTCCAGCATGCAGTGATGGAAAAGTTCCGCTGCCTTTTTCTGATCAACGCCGCCGTCGGTTCGCATCATGGTAAACTCGAACAGTCCGATCACAATCGGCGAGGGCGCGTAAAATGTCCGGTCTCCGGGGGCGATGTCAAGCACCAAGCCCTTGTCCGCCAGTCCCTCCAGGAGTTTCCGAGTTTCATTTTGCGGGCGTCCGGCCAGGCGCGTGATGCGATCAAGCGGGGCAAAGCCGAAGGGCATCCGCACCACCAGGTCCGCCTCCGCGTCCGTATAGAGAAGCTTCAGTACCTTATAAAAGCTTTTCTTCCGCGGTGTGCGCATCCACAAGCCGTCAATTTTTTTCTCCAGATCTCCATAAACATCCTTGCCGGTGATATGGCCCATGCTATTTCTCCTCTTTTGAGATGTTGACCGGGATACCGTCCAGAACCGACATTCCCGATACCCTGTCGAACAGTTTTTCATCAGTGACATCGTTCATGCTGACGCCCGGATGCCGGGACGCGACGGCAAGCCTGACGCCTTCGCGGTCGTGGCCCCAGCCGAA
>CALMMH010001090.1 GCA_937868145.1 uncultured Phycisphaerales bacterium | reverse complement strand
CGTTGTCGTTGATGACGCTTTCGAGCCATTCGAGTTGCTCGCCCGTGACCTGGGGGACGATGTCGCCCTGCGGGCCGGTCCCCTTCTCGAACACGTCGAGCGCCACGAACAACGTGTTCTCCCAGATGAACCAGTAGGCGGTGCCCCTCATCCGCGTCGGGCCGTTGAGCGGCATGCTGAGATTCTTCAGGAACTGGCGCTTGAACGAGCCGACGAGCTTGGCCTTGTCCTCGGGCCAGGGGGCCCCGCCGATCTCATGATCGCCGACCGCGACGTAGAACTTCAGCCCGTGCTCCTGCATCCGCTGAGCCCACGCGCCGTAGTAGACCTCCGCGAATTTCTCGATGGACTCCTTGTCCGGCCAGTGTCCCATGACGAGGTCGCCCGGGACCAGAACGAACTCAGGGTCCTCCGCCCTGACGGCGTTGAGCACGTATTCGAGCGCGTCCTCCCAGCCGGGCTGCGGATAGCCGAGGTCCGCGCCCGCGAAGTCCGGAACGCTCACGAACCGCCAGGGCCGCATGGACTGGACGCCGCCTTCGGGAACGTCCAGGCCGGCCGTCCAGATGATGCCGTTGAGCACCAGCTTGCGGAACGGCTCCATGTGCCAGTTCTGGTTGTAGTGCCCGCCGGCGAAACCGAAGCCCCGGCCGCCGTCGGGACGTGCATACGCCCACGAGAGGACCTTGTCCTGCGGATCGCGAGGGGGCAGCTTGCCCGTCATGAGCGGAACGACGTTGGCGTCGTTGGGCCGCAGGCGGATGTCGAAGTACCACTCGTCCTCTGCGACGTAGCCGCCGCAGCCCCGCGTGATCGGATGGCCGTTCGCCAACAGCGTGACCTTCGCGACGTTGATCGGATTCTGCGAGAGGCCCACCTCGTAACCTCCGCCCATCCAATCCAGGAAATCGGGCAGCGCGCCCTCGGGCGGATCGATCGAATAGTGCAGGAAAGCGATTCCCTTGCCCTTCTTGGCGAGTTGGCGGACCTTCTCGATTCGGCCGGGCACCGTCAGCGGATGGTGCTCCCGCCCATCGGCGAAGAAGATGATCGCGTCGGCATCGTCGAGCACGAAATCGTCCTTCGGCCAGGCGTCGTCGTAGATCTCGATCTCCAGCGGCTCGATGTTCGTCGCGTGCAGCAGGCAATCCCTCACGAACGCCGCGTCCACGTCCCAGCCGTGACAGCCCTCGCCGTGACTGGGCTTGGCCGCCAGGAACGCGATCTTCTTGGGCTTGACAGGCACCGGCGGAAGGCCCGCCGCCCAGGCCGTGCCGCGACGGAACAACTCGCCCACCGCCGGCCCGAACGCCTGGACGTCGTGCCCCAGAGGCGAATGGAAGATCCGGCCCTTGCCGTACTCCAGGATGAAGGCCATCGCGTAGTTCTTGCCGTCGACCTTCGACTTCGATTCGGCCAGCACGTGGATCGGAACGTTCCCGGCCAGGCACGTGTACAACTCGTCGGTCGTCTCGAACGGCTTGAGCCCCTGCATAATCGGGTGGTTCGCGTCGGTCACGGTGACCTCGAAGGCCCCATGCGGATCGTGACCACGCATGTTCGGATCGTAGACCCGGCCGACGAGCTTCTCGAACTCGGGCCAGCCTTGGAACGCCCCGCAGGCGAAGTGCACCGCGACCAGGCCGCCGCCGTTCTTCGTGAACTCGATGAGATTCTGTCGGGCCTTCTCGCCCGGGTCGGGCGTCTCCCAATTCATGAAGTGCAGCACCGCGACGTCGTAGGCCGCCAGTTTGTCGGACGCCAGAAACTCCGGCGTCTCGACCACGTCGACCGTCAGCCGCGGGTCCTTCTCCAGTTCGACCTTCAGGACCGGAGCCGTCTCCTTCCACTTGTGTCCCGGGTAATCGATCCCTGTGACGATCACAACTTTGCGGGTTTGGCCCTCGCCCGCCCAGCCCGACACTCCCACCACGAGCACCAAAAGAGCGGCACTCAGCCACGACGACAACCGATGCAATCCACGTTCCATATCATCCCCTTGGGCAAATGGTGTGCTCGGCACACCCTACAGAAAACTGCCGATCCTTCTGAGAAGATAGGTTACCAGAGCGACGCGAAAAACTCAAAGCGAATCGATCGGCGGACGAAGGATGCACGCGACATGTGGCGGCCCAGTCCGCTGGTCCATGTCCGGGTGGCAGCGACAAGCGGAGTCTTCGGAGCTTGTCGATGGCTTCCTCGCAGGGGCAAGACCATCGGCAAACGAGTTTGCCGCTGCCACCCCGAATCGAAGGTGCACCGTTCTCGACATCTCACGTCCTCGCGTCCGCATGCTTCGAGGGATCGTCGCCACCAGATCTCGACCACGGGAGTCTGCGCGACCCATAGGCTTTGGATCCAAAATGCGGAGCTTGGTTTGTAGTGACGCCGCAAGGCGTTATCTTCTGCGCTCTTGCCGCGTGAAACGTCAAGAGAAGAGGATATGCCCTTGCGGGCACACTACGAGCAGGTCGCCTGCGATTCTACGCATGCCGGGATTCTCTCACAGGCGCGATCCAACGTCGTTCTACCGTTTGAAGACCAGCCGACCGTCGGAGTAGGTTCGCAAGACTTTCGCATCCCGGATCGCGTCGACCGGACAGGTCAGCAGGTCGGTGTCCAGCACGATGAAGTCGGCGAGCTTGCCCTTCTCCAGGGAACCGACCTCCTCGTCCAGGAACATCGCCTTGGCGCAATTGATCGTATACAGCCGGATCGCCTGCTCCCGGCTGAGGGCTTCCTCCGGGTGAAGCTCGCCCTCGTACCATCGAGCCTTGCGGGTCAGCGTCGTCCACATGCCGAGGAACGGATCATAGGGATTGATCGCACGAAGCGCCCCTACCTTCTGCATGTGGTCCGAGCCGCCGGCGACGATGCCGCCCGCGTCAAGAAGGCTCCGCAGCGGCTGGAACCATCGAAGCCGTTCATAGCCGAAATGCCCGGCCAGCGTCCGCGTATCCAGGTAGAGCCACGCAGGCTGGACCAACGGGATCACCTGTAAATCGACCACCTTCTTGACGGTCTCAGGGCTCATGAAGTTCGAGTGCGTGATGCAATGCCGGCGGTCGCGAATGGGCATCGTCCGGCTCAACTCGTCGTAGACGTCGACCAGGGTCTCGACCGCTCCGTCGCCGACGGTGTGAGCGGTGAACTGAAGGTTGCACTCGGTCGCGGTTTTGACCATGGCCAGGAGCCGTTCCCTCGGAATGAACAGAACGCCCCGGTAGTTCGGATCGTCGATCGCGTAGATCTTGCTGACGCCCCACGGCCGACTCATATACGCGCTGCCGGTGAGCATGCCGCCGTCGAGGTAGGTTTTCACGCCGATGACGCGGAGCATCGGCCCTCCCCGGAACAGCGGATGCTGCGACACCTTGCGGATGTTCTCCTGAATCTGCTCGATGGGACCGATCGTGTCTACGTGGTATTGTGCCGCGACGCGGACGGGCAATTCGCGTTTCTCGAGCATTCGCCCGAACAAATCGAGATCGCCCTGGGTCACATCCCCGTCGCCGATGCCCGTAATGCCGACGGAACTATAGTCCTTCAGCAGCGTCAGGACTCTGTCGTATCGGTCCTGCTCGGTCGGCTGGCGGCCGGACTCGCGGCTCTTGATATACCGCGTGCAACTGCGAAGAATGCCCGTCGGCTCGCCCGTCTGCGGATCTTTCTCAATGTATCCCGGGCCGCCGTCGGTGACGCGGAAGTCCCTGTCGATCCCACTGAGCTTGAGGGCCAGTGTATTGAGCGAGGCATCGGGACCCGTGCGAAACACGCACGGATGCTTCGGGGCGGCCTCATCGAGTTCCGCCCGCGTGGGGTACCGCTGCTCGCGGAGTCTCGTGATGAACACCTGCTGGAGCACGATCCACTGGCCATCCTCGAGCGTCCGAGCCCGGGCTTTGAAGTAGTCCAGCACGTCCTGAACGGACTCCATATCGCCGATCGGATGGTCGAATTCGGTCATGGCGGCGTCGCAGGCGTGCACGTGCGAGTCGATCAAGCCGGGCATCACCAGCTTGCCGCCGAGGTCGAGCAGCTCGGTGTCCTCGGTCTTCAGTCGCAGGATGTCCTCACCGCGGCCGACGGCGACAATCCGGTTGCCCTCGACGGCCATCGCCTGCCGGATCGAGAAGGCGGGATCGACCGTGACGATCTTGGCGTTGTGGAGGATCAAGTCGGGGCCCGCCGCATATGAGACCGTTTCGAGACACAGCAGAATCGCACCGGCGTACTTCATGATCGCACTCCTTGATTTTGCCCGACACCATACCCCCGTTTTCGTGCAATTTCAAGGGGTTCTCGGACGTCTGATTCTTTACGTGTGACTTGAATTCGGCCGCCCGAGCGGGTAGGATGACACAGACTTGGCGGTGCGTGGTACGCACCCTGTCGGCAACCGAAGGAACGTCTACCGAAAAGGAGGCAATATGGCACAGTCGAATGCATCGGGCGCCACCCATGGCACAACGCGGCGTGATTTCCTGAAGGCTTCCACTACGGTTGCATCGGTCGCCACCTTGGGAGCCCTGAACGTCGGGGCATACGCCGGGGGCAGCGACGTGATCCGACTGGGGATGATCGGCTGCGGCGGGCGCAACACCGGCGCCGCCGACCAGGCGATGACCGCCGACAAGGGCGTTCGACTGGTCGCCATGTGCGACATCTTCATGGACCGGGTCAAAGCCGTCCGCGAGGTGCTCAAAGGCGGCAAACCCGACCAGGTCGTCGCGGACGACGATCACTGCTTCGCCGGTTTCGACGGCTACAAACGGGTGATCGAAGCCTCGGACGTGGTCGTGATCGCCAACGCAGCCAAGTTCCACCCGCTGCACGCGCTATCGGCGATCCAGGCGGGCAAGCACGTCTTCGTCGAGAAGCCGCACGGCATCGACCCGCTGGGCATGAAGACCATGAAGCAGGCGGCCGACTTGGCCAAACAGAAAGACCTGTGCCTGGTCTCCGGCCTGCACAGCCGCTACCACACGGGCTACGCCGAGACGGTCCAGCGAATCCACGACGGCCAGATCGGCGAGGTGGTCTCCATCGAGGAGAACTTCCTCCGCGGCCCCTACGGCGTGATCGACCGCAAGCCGGGACTCTCCGAAGTGCAATGGCAATGCAGCACGCAATACCACTTCCGCTGGCTCTCCGGCGACGACGTCATCCAGTCCCTGGTCCACAACCTGGACCGCGCCAGTTGGGTCATGCACAACCAGGTTCCGGCGAAATGTCACGGCCTGGGCGGGCGGTCCTCGATGACCGAGCCGATCTACGGCGACGTCTTCGACCACCATTCCGTCGTCTACGAGTTCGACAACGGCGTGCGGATCTACGCCTTCTGCCGGACCACGACCGGCTGCTACGACGAGTACTCCAGCATCGTGCTGGGCAGCAAGGGCAAGGCGGACATCATGGGCTGCCGGATCTCGGGCGAGACGAACTGGCGGTGGACCGGCAGGTGCGACCCCTACCAGCGGGAGCACGATGTCCTGTTCAAGGCGATTCGCGACGGCAAACCCGTCAACAACGGCGACTACATGGTCCCCAGCACGACGATGGGTCTGATGGGCCAGATCTCCTGCTACACCGGCCAGGAAGTGACCTGGGAGCAGATCAACAACTCCGAGTACTGCTATCTGCCCAAGCCCCAGGATTGCTACGACGAAATGATTCCGCCGGTGATGTCCGGACCGAACGGCAGCTACCCGGTGCCCTTGCCCGGGCGGACAAAGATGATATAGAGATGGGAAGTTTGGGTGTTGAGTCTGGAGTTCTCTTGCTTGACACTTCACACTTCAAACTTGAAACTTTTTTCGAGGAGATAGAAAAGTGAATCGAAGTACCTTGATTGCCTGTGTCACCCTGCTGGTTTTCTGTGTCGGCGTCGTCGCGGTCGGAACCGCGCCGGCCGCCGACAAACAGCTTGAGAAGAAGTACACCGAAACCATCACGGTCAAGGATGGATCGAAGCTTTCCATCGACATGGTCCTGATCCCCGCCGGCACGTTCACGATGGGCAGCCCCGCGACCGAAGCCGACCGCACCGAGAACGAGGGTCCGCAGCGACAGGTGCAGGTGAACCCGTTCTACCTTTGCACGACCGAGACCACGATCGAAATGTTCCTGGCCTACTACCAGGAGACCGGCAGCGCCAAGAAGGACTTCCTTGAGGCCGAGGCGCCCAAGAAAGAGGAGGCCAAGCCGGGCGTCAACGCCATCACCGGGCCGACCCCTGTCTACGGCGACATGACGATGGGCTACAGCAAGAAGCATCCGGCCATCGGCGGCACCTGGTTCAACGCGATGACGTTCTGCCGCTGGCTTTCGCAGAAGACGGGCAAGAAGTACCGCCTGCCGACGGAGGCCGAGTGGGAATACGCCGCCAGGGCCGGCGCGAAGAGCCCGTTCGGCGTGAGCGACACCGAAGCGGGTCTGGCCGACTACGCCTGGTTCACGGACAACGCGGACATGGAGCCGCACGCCGTGGGCACGAAGAAGCCCAACGCCTGGGGCCTCTACGACATGCAGGGCAACGTCCGCGAGTGGGTGCACGATTTCTACAGCCCGACCGCGTACACCCTGGACGCCAAGGCCAACCCCACGGGCCCGGCCGAGGGCAAGGTGCACGTGGCCCGGGGCGGCTTCTATGACAGCCCCGCCGCGGAGTTGCGGCCTGCCGCCCGCGCCTTCGAGGAGGACTGGTGGCGCATGAACGACCCGCAGATTCCCAAGAGCAAGTGGTGGCTGCCCCAGATCGACTCCATCGGCTTCCGCGTCGCCTGCGAACTCCCGGAAGAGTCGAAGTAGCACGAACATGGACTGCGTGCCCGAGTTGGGCTCGCAGTGGAATGCAGCATGGTGATCGGGTGGCCGCGGCGATCGTTTCGACATTGCCGCGGCCACTCGCTGTTTTGACGCAACCGGTTTGTGGGAGTAAACGGCATGAAGACGCGATGCATTCTGATGTGGCTCTCGATCACAACCGCGATCGTATCCGGGACCGGCCCGGCGATCGGCAACGAGCCGAACAACCCGCTGGCGTTCAAGCCGGGTGATAAAGGCGGGTACACGTTCGACACCGGCGTTCTCAAGGGGATGTTGCGTCAGGACGGCACCTCGCGTGCTTTGACTTCGGTCGTGCACATTCCGTCCGGAACTCGACTGGATGGCAGCGTCGGGATCGCGGGCCACTATCGCGTCTTCACGAAGAACAAACGGTACGGCACGGCCGCCTGGGACTGGCCCAGCACGGCCGAGCGACTCCCGGACGGCAGCGTGAAAACCCTCTGGCCCGCCGCGGAGGGCCGCCCCTTCGAGATGACGGCTCTGTACACATGGACGGATCCGCGGACGCTCGACGTGGAAACAACCGTCACGGCGAGCGAGAACCTCAGCGGATTCGAATCGTTCTTCGCATCGTACTTCAACGAAGCGTTCCCGTCGCCGTACGTCTTGGCCGACACCGAAGGGCCCAAAATCCTGTGGTACTTTCTGCGGGGCGAGAAGAACCTTGGGGATTGGCTGATGTTCATCTCAAAGGGAGACCCGCGGGCCGACGTGATCCAGGACGGCCGCTGGCTGCTCGAACCCAACCCGGTGAAGTGGACGGTCCTGCCCCGGCTCGATGCCCCGCTGTGCCTGCGCCGCGGCGAAGGCCACAAGCTGGCGGTCGTCGTCATGGCCCCGCGGCAGGACTGTTTCACGGTCGCCATGCCGCATGAGGGCGAGTCGCACTACTCGCTCTATCTGTCCCTCTTCGGCCGGGACCTCAAGGCCGGCGAGTCGGCCAAGGCCCATTCGCGATTCGTCGTCGTCGAGAACGTCTCCGACGGCGGCGTCGATCGGCTCTATGGGCAGTACCTAACCCAGTTGGGACAATAGACATGTAATACCACGGCCATCCCAAAAGGGTGAGTGGTCTGGGCAAAGTGGCAGCCCAAAATCACCAGATTAGCGTGGCCACAGTACTACGATTTCACGTCCCCAGCAGTGGGCAAGATCGTGTATCACGGCTCGACAGAGACGATCACGTCGAACCATTGGCCGTATCGCTTGCCGTCGAGCGTGACGTCGAACGCGACGAGGTACACGCCCGGCTTCAGATTGGGCGCGACGCTCAGCCGCAGCGGAGCCGATTCGGCGGATTGAGGGGCGATCATCCCCTCCACGATCGCCGGCTCGACGTCGATGCCCTGAGGCGCGCACATGCGGATGGAGTGGCTCTGTGTCCGCGGCAGGAAATTGCGCACGTGCAGCATCGCCTCCGCCGTTTGGCCGGCTTTGACCAACACCCGGTACGGTTCCGCCCGCACCCAGTACGGGTCGAACATGATTCGGTAATCCTCCTCGGCGCTGAGACTCTGATAGCCGTCGCGAATCTCGCGGGCCCAGGCGGCAAACCGCTCGATCATCTGCGAGGGCCGGTCCATCACCCACGAGTGCCCGCCGACCATCAGGTCCGGCTGCAACCGGCGGAGAAGGTCGGCCCCCTCGATGTACCCCTCTTCGAAGATGGCGCTGTTACGAGCGACCACGGCTTCATGGCCGCTCTGTTGCGGGTCGGAAGAATTGCCGAAAAGATTGTCGCCGGTGAAGGCAATGAGCTTGCCGTCGATCCGGCCCGAAACGCAGCAGCCGAACTCGGTCTGGCCGGGCATCCAGTCGACCGTGAAGGCATATCCTTCCCACTCGAACTTCTCGCCGCGTTCGAACACGCGATCGACGTGCAGCGAATCGAAGCCGTCGCCGTAAGCCGGGATCATCGCGGCGTAGTCGTATCGCTCGGGATGTTCGCAGGGACCTGCGACGTCCTTGAGCGTCCAGACCTGGGTTCCCCACTTCTCGCGGAGGTAGGGAACGTCGAGGAAGTGGTCGCCATGCATGTGGCTGATCAGGACCGCGTCGATCGCCTTGAGGCCCAGTTGCTCCTGCATCGCCTTGAGGGTAGACTCCAGGAGATCCCGGCCGATCAGGCCGCAATCGAAGACCAGAGCCCGACCGCTGTCGGCGATGAGGATCGCGAAGTTCGGCCAGAAATCCCGGCGTTTGAATTTGTACAGGTGCTCCGTGACCCGCCAGACGTGAGGGATGGTCGTCGGCTTCGAGACCGTGTCCTGGTCCGCTCCACCGAACGTGTCGATCGCATAACCTCGTACGTATAACTTCGCGAGCGTGCGGAGTTTCTGCTGGTACGCCTGCAACTGGGCCGCCGGCCGCTCGATCGTCGGGCCGTGCGAAGGCAGCAGAACCGTCGGCTCGCAGCTCTGGAGCATACTTGTGGAATTGGCCAGCTCATACAGTCCCTTGGCGAACCCATAGTCCCACTCCGTGTCAAACCACGTGTGCATGCGGGCCCCGTCCAGCAGAAGATCGCCGCTGAACGCGAGCCATCGTCCGTCCCGCTGGAGGAGATAGGACATGCCGCCGGGACTGTTGCCTTTGGTGTCCAGGCACCGCAGTTCCCGCCCTCGCCAGGTGAACGCGTCCAGATCTATGAAGGTTCGATCCAGGCGAATGGGCTCGATGGGCGGTCGGACGTAGCTGGCCCCGTAGACGGTGTGAGCGTCCCCGAGCGAGGGCTTGGCCTTGCGGAACCGCATCGGATCCTCGAACAAGGCCCGCTCCGCTTCCGGGGCGGCAATCTGCGGCTTCCAGGACTGCAACTTCGCGACCCCCTGGCATTGCTCCCGATGGTGATGCGTGAAGAGCGCCCACTCGACCCGCCGGACGCCGATCTCGCCCAGATGATCGAGCACGCTGCCGTCGCCCAGATCGATCAGAATCGCCGCGTCGCCGGCCCGCAGGACGTAGACGTTGCACGTGTCGGTCCAGACGAACAGATCCGGCTCGGAACCCACCGGGCGAAGCTGCGACGCCGTCGCACACCGGGCGGAATCACAAAGACTGAGGATACAGAGCACAGAGGTGACAAGCCACCGAGATGAAAAGCCGTTCATGGCATTCTCCAGAAAACCACGACAAAGGCGGGCACATGAGCCTATCCCAAGCACGTCCCTGCATCCTATCGCGGTCCCTGTGCCCTGTCCACGCTTTGCACGGCAGCGAAATAAACCCCCGCCTTCACGCGTCCTTCCTGAGAAAGTCCTTGTGTCGCGTGGTTCTGTGACGATAATGAGACGCGAAGCCCGAGCGATTCGCCGGGAACAGGAGCAGATGGTGACTCAAAGTCAAACACAGCATCTGGAACAACCATCAAGCAGGAGAAGATTCCCATGAGCGAGCGTACGCACAACAGCACATCCCGTCGCGAGTTTCTTAAGAGCACCGGCTGTCTGGCCGCGGGCTCGGTCCTGGCCGCGGGGCTCACGCCGCGAATGTACGCCGGCGAGAACAACACGATCCAGGTGGCCCTGATCGGCTGCGGCGGTCGCGGCACCGGCGCCGCCGACAACGCCTTGAACACCAAGAGCGGCCCGATCAAGCTCGTCGCGATGGCCGATGTCTTCGAGAACAAGCTCAAGGGCAGCTACCAGAACCTGATGGAAGGGCACGCCGATCAGATGGACGTCCCGGAGGGACGCAGGTTCCTGGGATTCGACGGGTACAAGAAAGCCATGGATTGCCTCAAGCCGGGCGACGTCGCGATCTTCGCGACCCCGCCGGCCTTCCGCTGGGTGCACTTCCAGTACGCGATCGGCAAAGGGCTCAACGTCTTCATGGAAAAACCCTTCTCTCCCGATCCGGGCGGCCTGAAGCGGCTGCTGCGGGCCGGGGAAGAGGCCGAAAAGAACAACGTCAAGATCGCCGCCGGGCTCCAGTGCCGCCATTCGCCTGCCCGACAGGCGCTGATCGACAAGATCCGCGACGGCGCCATGGGAGAAATTCCCCTGATCCGCGCAAACCGCCTGGGCGGTGTCGGATGGCTCGGCTCGCAAGGCGACAAGTCGAACAATCTGATGGACCAACTCCAGTTCGGCAGAATCCATCTGTACTGGA